>JAGAAA010000074.1 GCA_017615495.1 Clostridia bacterium | reverse complement strand
CGCAAGTTTGAAGGGAGATCTCCTCGTAAAGGTCCTTGTCAAACACGGGAGAGATCTTTTTGTATTCCTCGAGGGAGATATCTTCCAAGGTGACGCCCTTCTTGGCTGCGTCCCTGACGATCTCGCCCACGATCTTGTACGCCTCGCGGAAGGGGATGCCCTTCTTGGCAAGATAATCGGCAAGGTCGGTTGCGTTGATAAACCCTTCCTTCGCGGCGGCAAGCATATTCTCTTCCTTCGCCTTCAAAGAAGCGATCATCGGGATGAACACGTCCAAGCAAGCGTTAACGGTATCCACCGCGTCGAAGAAGGCTTCCTTGTCCTCTTGCAAGTCCTTGTTGTAAGCAAGAGGCAAGCCCTTCAATACGGTAAGCATAGCGATCAAGTCGCCGTAAACGCGGCCGGTCTTGCCACGGGCAAGTTCCGCCATATCGGGGTTTTTCTTTTGCGGCATGATGGAAGAGCCCGTCGTAAAGTCGTCACTGATCTCCACGTACTTGAATTCAAAGCTGGACCACAGCACCAATTCTTCCGAGAGCCTCGAAAGGTGCGCCATCAAAAGGGAGAAGTCCGCAAGAAGTTCCACCACGTAATCCCTATCCGAAACGGAATCGAGGCTGTTTTCGGTGATCTTGTCAAAGGACATCAAACCCGCTTCGTAACGACGGTCGGTGGGGTAAGTGGTGCCGGCAAGCGCCGCCGCCCCGATGGGACAAACGTTCAAACGATCACGCGCGTCGGTCAAACGATCCGCGTCGCGCAGGAACATAAAGGAATAAGCAAGCAAGTGTTGCCCAAAGGTGATGGGCTGCGCGCGTTGCAAATGGGTGTAGCCGCTCATGACGGCGCCCTTGTACTCTTCCGCCTTGTCGGTGATCGCCGCAACAAGGTTCAAAACCTTGCCTTTGACTTCCTCCGCCACGCTGCGCGCGAAGAGCTTCATATCCAACGCAACTTGATCGTTGCGACTGCGAGCGGTATGGAGTTTTTTGCCCACCGCGCCGATGCGCCCTACCAACGTTTCTTCCACGAAGGAATGCACGTCTTCCGCGCTTTCGTCAACGGCAAGCTTGCCTTCCTCCAAATCGGCAAGGATCTCGCCGAGCGAAGAGATCAAAAGTTCCATCTCTTCTGCGGAGATGATCCCCTGCTTGCCCAGCATCGCGGCGTGCGCAATAGATCCCGTGATATCCTCTTTGACAAGCCTTTTGTCAAAGGAGATCGAGGAATTGAATGCTTCCGCCGCCGGATTGATCTCGCCCGCGGCGCGTCCTGCCCAAAGTTTGCTCATAATTACTTGTTGACCTTTGCCTTTACGATCGCTTGGACCTTGGTGGGCAACCCATAAAGGGTGATAAAGCCCTTGGAATCGGTTTGATCGTAATCGCTTTCGCCAAAGGTGGCGATCTCCTCACTGTAGAGGGAATAGTCGCTCCAT
Source organism: Clostridia bacterium (assembly GCA_017615495.1). Classification (GTDB taxonomy): domain Bacteria; phylum Bacillota; class Clostridia; order Christensenellales; family CAG-1252; genus CAG-1252. The sequence continues at coordinate 2,725 of JAGAAA010000074.1, read as the reverse complement.
GCGCCCGCCTTGATCACGTTGCCCTTGTAAAGCTTGAGGCGCACCTTACCGGTGACACACTCTTGCGTCTTGGTCACAAAGGCAGAAAGCGCCTCGCGAAGCGGGCTGAACCACTGACCGTTGTAAACGAGTTCACCAAAGGTGATGGAAAGCTTTTGCTTCTCGTGCATCGTGAGTTTATCCAACGTAAGGCTCTCCAAATAGGAATGCGCCGCGTAAAGGATGGTGCCGCCCGGGGTCTCGTACACGCCGCGGCACTTCATGCCGACCAAACGGTTCTCCACGATATCCACGAGGCCGATGCCGTTGGCGCCGCCAAGCTTGTTCAAAGCGAGGACGATGTCCTTCGCCTTCATCTTCTTGCCGTCCAAAGCCACCGGCTTGCCCTTCACAAACTCAAGTTCCACATAGGTGGGAGCGTCGGGAGCGTCGATGGGAGAAACGCCCATCTCCAAAAAGCCCTTCTTCTCATACTGCGGCTCGTTGCCGGTATCTTCAAGGTCCAAACCTTCGTGCGAAAGGTGCCAGAGATTTTTATCCTTGCTGTAGTTGGTTTCCTTGTTGATCTTGAGGGGGATGTTGTGCGCTTCGGCGTACTCGATCTCTTCCTCACGGGATTTGATGGACCATTCACGCCACGGAGCGATGACAGGCATATCGGGAGCGAAATGCTTGATGCCAAGCTCAAAACGCACTTGGTCGTTGCCCTTGCCGGTGCAGCCGTGGCAGATGGCGTCCGCCTTCTCCTTCTTGGCGATCTCAACAAGCGCCTTTGCGATCAAAGGACGCGCGTGGGAGGTGCCGAGGTAATACTCTTCATAAAGAGCGCCCGCCTGCATGGTGGGGATGATGTAATCCTCAACGTATTCGTCGGTCAAGTCCAAGATGTAGATCTTGCTTGCGCCGGTCTTGATGGCTTTTTCTTCCAAGCCGTCCAGTTCGTCCGCCTGCCCGACGTTTGCCGCAACGGCGACGACTTCGCAGTTGTTATAATTTTCCTTGAGCCAAGGAATGATGATCGAAGTATCCAGTCCGCCCGAATACGCCAATACTACTTTTTTGATGTTTTTCTTGTCCATAATTCTACCTCACTTGCTTAGGTTGTGATTGTATTGTACTACAAAACCTACCCTCGGTCAAATATTTTTTGCATATTTTTTAAAAATTTTTATATTATTCATTTTTCGTTGCAAATTCGTTGCATAAAACGCAAATTTATTCATTTTAAAACCGTGAGCGGCGCCTTTTCTATAAAAAAGAGGGGCTTTCGCATCGCGAAAACCCCTCCAAAATACGCCTTTTAAAACTTATCGAACCCAAAAGCCACCTTATCCGGGGTGTGGGCGTCGCTGGCAAGCATCGTTTTGCCGCCTTTCTCCTTAATATAGGCAAGTAGCGCGGGCGCAGGGTACGGCGCGGTGCGGTAGCCGCGTGCGACGGCGCCGGTGTTGATCTCAAAGATCTTGCCCGCCTGAAGCAAACGGTCGATCGCCGCTTTTGCCGCGGCAAGATAACGCGGATCGCCTTCGTCAAAGAGTTTGCCGCCCTCGTTGAACTTGGTGATCAGGTCAAAGTGCCCGACGACGGAGACGTCCGCTCTCTCCGCAAAGCCCGCAACCAAGGCAAAGTACTCTTCCGCAAGGGCGTAGTAGTCCCCTTGGAAGCCCTTTTCGCAAAGCGCAACGAAGTCCTTTTCCGCTTCGTCCAACGGAAAATATTCTCCCCCTACCTTTAGGTAGTGGGCGGAGCCGATGACGTAGTCAAAGCCCGCGGTGCTCTCCGTGGAATATGCGTCCTGCTCCACCCCGCAAAGGACGGAGATCTGCCCCTCGTACTTCTTTTTCAAAGCGGCGAGTTCCGCTTTGTACGCCCCTATCTTCTCCTTTTTCATGCAGTAACTTTCGTCAAAAAAGGTATAAGAGTGGTCGGACAACCCGATCTCGGAAAGCCCTTTGGCAATTGCCGCGCAAACCATCTCCTCGGGGGAGGCTTTGCCGTCGCTATAAGTGCTGTGCGTGTGTAAGTCGCGCATCAAACCATCTTCTCCTGTTTTACTTTTTTGTCGATAACGTGGCGGGAAGCCAGCTCGCGGAAGATATCCTCGAGGGAGATCCCCATATCGATCATCAAAACCATCACGTGATAAGCAAGGTCCGCGATCTCGTAGATGGTTTCCTTTTTGTCGTCCGCTTTGCCGGCGATGATGACTTCGGTACTTTCTTCCCCCACCTTTTTGAGGATCTTATCCCTGCCCTTTTCAAACAGGTAGGTGGTGTAAGAGCCTTCCTTCTTTTCGGTCTTGCGGCCGGCGATGAGTTTCATCAAGTCTTCGTAAGAAAACTCATGGCGCTCCTCGCTTTCAAAGAACGGATTGTGGAAGCAGGAAGTTTCGCCCGTGTGGCACGCGGGGCCGTCCGGCTCCACCATCACGACCAAGGCGTCCTTGTCGCAATCCGCCGTGATGGAAACGACGTGCTGATAATTGCCGCTGGTCTCGCCCTTGAGCCAAAGCTGTTGCCTGGAGCGGGAATAGAAGCAGGTCAGCTCCTTTTCCATCGTTATCTTGAGGCTTTCCTCGTTCATGTACGCAAGGGTCAGGACGCGCTTGGTGACGGCGTCCACGACGATGGCGGGGATCAGCCCTTTTTCATCGAATTTCAAGTCTTTGATTTCCATAATTACTCCTTTACTATCCTCGCGGGGATAGCGTTTTTAACCATTTCTT
>JAGAAA010000073.1 GCA_017615495.1 Clostridia bacterium | reverse complement strand
GCTCCTATTGTTTTCTTGCAAAAAGAAAAAGACGCAGGAGTCCGATTACGGCAAATTCGTCAAGGACGGCGAAAAGGATATCTCCATCGGCGTGCTTGCCGATATCCACGTGATGAGCGAAACGCAGGCGGTGGATATGACTTGCTCCGATTATCAGGCGTGGGAGGCGCACGGGCAAAAGATGCTTGGGCTCTCGGGCTCTGTTTTGAAGACGGCGGTAGACCGCATCATCGAAGAATCAGACTTTGACGTCGTGCTTGTTTCGGGCGACAACTCGGATGACGGCGGAGAGGTCACGCATCGCGCCGTGGCAGCCGAACTTGCGAGGTTGGAGGCTGCCGGTATCAAGGTGTATACCATCCCCGGCAACCACGATATCAACAACAAGTCCTACACTTACGCGGGCGGCAAAGCAACCTTGACCAACCCGACGACGGAAAAGGAATTTGCGGAAATATACGCCGATTTCGGCTATAATTCCACCGATACTTTGGAGTTCTATAAGAACTCCGGCACCGCCGCGGCGGCTTCTTCCGCGGGGTTTGAGATCGGGGACAACCTTTCTTACGTGGCGGATCTTTCGGACAAATACCGCTTGATCGCCATCGATATGTGCAAATGCACGGCGGATTACTATTTGATGGATACCGACGGCAGTTACGCCGCCGCGGGTTATCAGGTGGATTCAGACGGATACGTGCTTGTCAACGGCGCGCGTTACCCGTTGGTCTCCGGTCGTCACGACGGCGCGATGACGGAATCTATCCTCCGTTGGGCGGAAGCAAAGACCAAAGAAGCGGTCGCCGCGGGCAAGATCCCCGTCGGAATGATGCACTTCCCGTTGATCCAACACTTCGGCTCGTTGGTGGAGGCGGACAACGCCGCCGTCAATGACCCCGCGGGGCTTTACGTGGCGGATATCCTTGCCGACGCCGGTATGAAGTTTATCTTTACCGGTCACATCCACATCCAGGACAACGCCCTTTATACTTCCAAAGCGGGCAACAAGATCCTCGACATCAACAGCGCTTCGCTGTGCAATTATCCCACGCCGGTGCGTTACTTCCGCGCTAAGGGGGAGGACGCTTACGTTCGCACTTGGAACATGAATTACATAAAGGAAGAGTACCTCCCGTCCTATCTCACCGCGGAGGGAAAGGCATCCGTCTTGAAAGACTTCAAGAGCTATTCCGTCAATTATTTGGATGGTAGCATGCTTGCCAAGGTCAAAAACAAGGTGGATATGGACTTGATCTACAAGCTATTATCCAAGCTTGGCGTCAAAAAGGACGGCAGCAACGACGCGGCGGTTGATTCCCTCGCAAGCGGCGTTTACAACGACGTCTTCCTGCGCTTCCTCAAATTGCCCCTCTATGAAAAGGATGCAAATGGCGGGCTTTCGGTGGAAGGCGCGGCAAAAGCCTACGGCAAATCTATCCCCCGGTCGGACTATACGGACGTCTTTAATTTGGCGATGAGCTTCGTGGCGGGCATGTACGGCGGCGATGAAAAATGCTCCGCGGACGAAACGCGCGTGACGTTGCTGGAATACTCGATCTATACGGCGTTTAAGATCATTGCGGATTTTGACTTCTTCGGCAAGGTGCGGACACTCAATCCTTCCTTTGCCGTTATCGATCTTGCGTCCGCTATCCCCGAGCTTTTCAAGAACGGGAAGCTTGACGTTTGCAAGGATAATTTGTTGATCGGGCTCGTTTCCTCATTGGATATCAAGGCGCTCAAGAGCCTTGGGATCGGCAAAAACGCCAATCCGTACAAGGCGCTTAAGTTGGTGCTTGATTTCGTAAAGAAATTGGACGTCGACGTGCTGAGTGAGATCGATCTGGCTTCGTACGTCAGCATCATCGAAAAGCACGAGATCGGCGTGATCGATCTGAACAAGTTGATCGAAGAGAACGTGGAATCCAAGCTTTTGCTCGGTTTGACCAACGACAGCTTGAAAGATCAAAGTAAATACGGATACTTGGACGGCGTGACGGACACTGCTCCCGCGGACAACCGTCTGAAGATAAACATAACTACGATGGCGTATTCTACGCTAAAATAGGAGGAAACCATGAAAGCATTAAAAATTATTTTCATCGTATTGTTCTCGCTTTTGCTTGCAGTCAGCGGCGGGCTTTTGGTCTACGCGGCAATGAACCCCGTAAAACCGCAACCGCCCGAAGTGGTGACGTACGAAGCTCCCGCGCCCGGCTTGTTTGTCGGCGAGTATGCGGATAAGCAGATCAACATGTCGGCGATCAAGAGTGACAACACCATTTTGAGCGCGGCCGAGAGGGCGGCGAAGATGGTGGTCAGCGCCTCCTATAACAATATTTACATCGACCAGTTCTATTACAAAGCAAACGTCGAAGTCACCCCCACCAAGAACAGCAACAAGTACGCTTGCTCTGAGTATTACAGGGCGAAAAACGGTGAAAACAAGATGTTCTACGAAACGCTTGCTTACACCGGCTCCATCAACCCCGGACAAGTTAAGGTGGATTACGTGGATCAAAGGTTGACCTCCACTTGCTTGGTCAACTACGATCGTTCGGCGGAGGTGTGGAGCTACAACTTCTCCAACGTCAGCAGACCGTCCAAGAACGACGGCAACCCCGTTACGCTCCCCGAAGCTACGCCGTACAACATCTACAGTTGGTACGACTTCCCGCTTGACCTCGGCGGCTTGAAAGCGCACGACGGTGTTCCCACCGCAAACAGGACGGAAGGCATCGACGCTTCTTTGATCGATGAAAAGTCCGTCAAGATCGAGGAAAAGACCGATGAAAACGGCAACGTTTATTACAACATTAGGTTTAAGGTCGTCATTGAAAGGGCGCAGGAATCCAAGGAAACGCTCGCTCGTTTTGCGGAGTCCTTCGACAGTTTGAAAAACGTTGAATTCTCTGAGCTTTCCTTCGAAGTGGACGTCTGGAAGGACGCAGGCGTTTTCCGCAAGATCGCTTTTGACGCGCGCGTTACCGCAAGCATCAGCAACGATCGCGGCGAAGTGAAGATCAACAAGCTTCTTGGGTTTAGCTACGACGACGAGCATTGCAGCGTTGCGGGCCATATCGAAAAGCTCAGATCTACTTTCAGTGACGATTGGAAGAACAAGCTCAGCGCTGAAAACAAAGCGGAATTAGAGGCGGATCTTGCCGCGCTTCAAGCAAAGATCGCGGCGAAGGAACAAACGCCCGCCGCATAAAAGTTTTCGAACGTTCGGCTTTCCGCGCAAGGGCAGGAGGCAGCAGGGCGATGCCACAACGGCGACGCCTTGCAAGTTCTGCTATGGCGAGCACAACTTGGGCGTCACTCTCTTGATTGAAAGCCGGGATGGCGGAAACGCTTAAACAAAGAAAGAAAAACAAAACTCAAAAGGAGTCAGTATGAACAACGTATTACTTACAAACGCAACCGCAAAAAAGCTTTACAAGTACGTAAAGAGTTTTCCGATCTTTGACTACCATTGTCACCTTTCGGTCAAGGAAATGTACGAAAACAAGCCGTACAACAATCTGACCGAGATCTGGCTCAAGGGCGACCACTACAAGTGGCGTCAGATGCGCACATTTGGCGTATCCGAGGAGTTTATCACGGGCGACGCGTCGGATTGGGACAAGTTCTATAATTACATCGCGATGCTCGAAACTGCGGTGGGCAACCCGCTTTATTTGTGGTCGGCGTTTGAACTTGAGTTTTACTTCGGCATTACCTATCCTTTGACGCGCACCTACGCGAAGAAGATCTGGGATAAGGCAAACGCCGTGATCGCCAAGACGCAGTTCTCCCCCTTGACGGCGATCGGGATGTCCAACGTGGACACCGTTTGCACGACGGAGGAGATCTTCTGCGACTTACAGTACCACCGTTTGCTTCGCAACCGCGACGAGATCAAGACTAAGATCTTGCCGGCGTTCCGCGGTGACCGCGCCATCAACATCGACAGCCCCGAGTTTATCAAGAACATCGAAAAGCTTGCGGGCGTTGCCAACTTCGGCATTCGTAGCTTAGAGGACATGGAAGACGCGCTTCGTCAGCGCTTGGACGCCTTCAAAGAGAACGGCGCCGTAACTTCCGACTTTGCCATCGAAGGGCTCAACTATTTCCGCTCCTCCCGCGAGGACGCGGACGCTATTTTCCGCGCGGCGCTTAAGGGTGAAGTCAAGGACGTGGACGTTTACAAAAACTATATGATCCGCTTCCTCCTTACCGAATGCTACAAGAGAGGTTTCAGCGTGCAGCTCCACATAGGCGCGATGCGCAACAACAATACGGCGATGAACCTTCGTCTCGGCGCGGATACCGGCTTCGATTCCATCTCTACCGAGAAGTACCAAACCGGGCTCAAAAACCTGTTGGACGACCTCAATATGTCGGGCGTCCTCGGTAAGACCATCATCTTCAATTTGAACCCTGCGGATAACGAGTACGTCGGCACTTTGATCGGCTGCTATCAGGGCAGTGAGGACGGTGTAAAGGGCAAGCTTCAGATGGGTGCGGCTTGGTGGTTTAACGATACCAAAAACGGCATCCTCAACCACTTTAAGGCGCTTTCGGAACTTTCGCACTTCGGCTCCTTCCTCGGTATGCTGACGGATAGTCGTAGCTTTATTTCCTACACCCGTCACGATTACTTCCGCCGTTTACTCTGTTCCTACGTTGGAGAACTCTCTGAAAAAGGAGAGTTTACCAAAGATTGGGGCGTGCTTCGCAAGGTGGTCGGCGACGTTGCGTACGAGAACGCGAAACGCTTCTTCGCAATTTTCGAATAATCCCTAATTAT
>JAGAAA010000072.1 GCA_017615495.1 Clostridia bacterium | reverse complement strand
TTGTTGCCAAAAAACACAAATCTTGCAATATCGCGGACGGGGTCTATACGGCTCCCGTCTTTTCTTTTACTCACAAGACGGAAAACAACGTTTTGGTCAGCAAGGAGTACCTTACCGCAGGGGACAAAGTCCTCATCGTGGATGACTTTCTTGCCAGCGGCAACGCGGCGCTTGGGCTTATCTCCTTGGCGGAGCAAGCGGGGGCGGCGGTGGTCGGCTTTGTTTCGGCGATCGAAAAGTCGGAGCAGGGCGGCAGGGCTCGCATTGAGGAAAAGGGCGTAAAAGTATATTCTCTCGCGCGGATTAAGGAAATGCGTGCGAGTGATATAAAATTTGAATAAAATGCCGAAAGGCAAAGGGAGGAAAAAATGAAAAAAATCATTACCATCATCTTGGTCCTCGCAGTTATGGCGACGGCGGTTGCCGGCTTGGTTGCTTGTAAGAAAGACACCACCACCGACACTTCCGTTTCGTTCGCTCCGGTTGCGAAGGAGAACATCAAGTTCGGCTTGATCACGCTTCACGATGAAAACAGCACGTACGACAAGAACTTCATCGATGCTGCTAAGGCTGCGGTTGCGGGTCTCGGTTTGAATGCCAACCAGCTTATCGTTAAGTCCGGCGTTGCCGAATCCGACGAGTGCTATCAGGCTGCTGCCGACCTCGTGGATCAGGGCTGCAACATCATCTTTGCTGATTCCTTCGGTCACGAGCAGTATATCTTGAAGGCCGCCAAGGAGTTCCCCAATGTGCGTTTCGCTCATGCGACCGGCACCACCGCTCACACCGAGCTCCAAGGCAACTTCTACAACGCTTTCGCTTCCATCTATGAAGGCCGTTACCTCGCAGGTATCGCCGCTGGTATGAAGCTCAACGCGATGAACGAAGGCAAGGCTGACAACGAGAAGAACTACAAGATGGGTTACGTTGGCGCTTACACCTATGCCGAAGTTATCTCCGGTTTGACCTCTTTCTATCTTGGCGCCAAGAGCGTTTGCCCGCAGGTCACCATGGACGTTCAGTTCACCGGTTCCTGGTACGATGTGACCAAGGAGAACGAGGCTGCTAAGAACCTCATCAACAACAAGCACTGCGCTTTGATCAGCCAGCATGCTGACTCCATGGGTGCTCCTAACGCTTGTAAAGAAGCCGGCGTGCCCAACGTCACCTACAACGTGAGCACCAAGACCGAGTGCCCCGCTTCCTACCTCATCGGTAGCAAGATCAACTGGGTCCCCTACTACACCTACCTCATCAACTGCACGATCAACGGTGTGACCGCTGTCGGCTTTGACTGGTGTGGCGGCATCGCCGAAGGCGCTGTCCAACTCACCGAGATCAACGATGCTGTTGCCGCTCCCGGCACTGCTGCGGCAATCGAGGCTGCTAAGGCTGCTTTCGCTGCCGGCACCCTTAAGGTGTTTGACGTGACCAAGTTCACCGTTAACGGTCAGGCTCTTACCACCAAGCTTGCCGATGTTGACTCTGACGAAGCTTTCGCTCCGGACACCCAGGTCATCACCACCGCTAACGGCATTACCTTCTTCAATGAGTCCGGTTACCGTTCGGCTCCGTACTTCGATGTTACGATCGACGGTATCACCTTCTTGAACACCGCGTTCTAAGAATAGGAAAGACACATAAATCTCAGCGTAGCGAGGGGATGATCTCCTCGCTACGCTCCATTTTTTAAAAAGCAGCCGCCCTTAAGGCGGAATCGGAGTACTTATGAGCAACACACCGGTGATCAAACTGAAAGGGATCAGCAAATCTTTCGGCGAGGTCAAAGCCAACCAAAACGTAGACTTGGAAATCATGGAAGGGGAGATCCTTTCCATTCTCGGTGAAAACGGCAGCGGCAAAACGACGCTGATGAATATGATCGCCGGGATATATTATCCCGACGAGGGTGAAATTTTTATCAAAGGGAAGAAGGTGACCATCGCCTCTCCCAAAGATGCTTTTGCCAACAAAATAGGCATGATCCACCAACATTTCAAATTGGTGGACGTTTTTACTGCGGCCGACAACGTTATTCTCGGGGAAGAGATGCCCCGGTATAGCATTGCCAAGGAATACAGAGCGGCAAAAGAAAAATATAACGCCTCGCAAAAGAAAGCGAAGGATTTTTGCGTCTTTGCGTTGCGTACGATCGCATTGCCTTTTATCAAATTGGGCAAAAAGATCGCTTTCAACCATTTGTCGGGAGCAAGAGCCAAGAGCTTGCAGCCCATTGCCGACAAGTATGGGTTTAAAATCAAACTGACCAAGAAAATTTACGATATGTCTGTCAGTGAAAAGCAGACGGTCGAAATCATAAAGGTGCTCTACCGTGGTGTGGACATCCTTATTTTGGACGAACCGACCGCCGTTTTGACTCCGCAGGAGATCAAGACGCTGTTTGCGGTTCTTCGCGAGATGAAAAAAGACGGCAAGTCCATCGTCATCATCACGCACAAACTCAATGAAGTTATGGAAATTTCCGACCGCGTGGCTGTCCTCAGAAAGGGCGAGCACATCGCGACGGTCAAGACTTCCGAAACCAATGAAAAAGCCCTTGCCGACATGATGGTCGGCAAGAAGCTTGACCTCAACATCGACCGCAAAGACCCCGTTGATCCCAAGGTCAGACTCGAGGTTCGCAACTTGACCGTTTTGAATTCCGACGGACTCAAAGCGATCGACGACGTGTCCTTTGACATCAACGGCGGCGAGATCCTCGGCATCGCGGGTATTTCCGGCAATGGTCAAAAGGAACTTTTGGAAGGCATCGCCGGCCTGCAAAAGAAGGAAAGCGGCGACATCATTTTCCACAATCCCAAAAAGGACAAGCCCGTCACCTTCTTTCACAAGACCTTGAGAAAGATCAAAAAGATGGCGGAGGAAGGCTTCTTCCACGATCCCGACGGCAAAAAGTGGGATTTCAAAGGTCTTTCCAACAAAGAGATCACCCGCTTGGTCAACGAGGAAAAGGTCCTCTTCTATGAAGATGAGATCATCGACCTCCGTCACCGCACCCCGCGTGAGATCCAGGAACTTGGCATCAAGCTTTCCTTTGTGCCGGAAGACCGCTTGAATATGGGCTTAGTTGGTAACATGAGCATCATCGACAACATGGCGCTTCGCAGTTACCGCAAAGGTAAGTCTGTCTTCGTCAACAAAAAGAGACCTAAGAATCTTGCGGACAAGATCATCGACGAACTTGAGGTTGTCACGCCCAGCGATATGACCCCCGTCAGACGCCTTTCGGGCGGCAACGTGCAAAAGGTCCTTGTCGGGCGTGAGATTTCTTCTTCCCCCAAGGTGTTGATGGCGGCGTACCCCGTGCGTGGTTTGGACATCAACAGTTCCTACCTGATCTATAATCTTTTGAACCAGCAAAAGGAAAAGAACGTTGCCGTCGTGTACGTCGGCGAGGATCTGGACGTTTTGCTTGGCTTGTGCGATCGTATCTTGGTGCTTTGCGGCGGTAAGGTTTCCGGCATTGTGGACGCGCGCAAAGTGACCAAAGAAGAAGTAGGTCTTCTCATGACTCGCCACAGCGACAATACGGAGGTAAACGATGACTAACGAATCCAAGAGTGGCAGAGAAAGGCTTTTACATATTACAAAACGCGAGTTCTCGCAAAAGTGGAAGGCGTATGCCGTTCGCGCGGTGGCCTTCTTGCTTGCGATACTGATCTGCGGCATCGTTTCCACCATTTTGACAAAAAAGAGCATGGGCAGATTTTTCTACGACCTCTTTGACGGCGCCTTCGGCACGGAAAGAAGGCTGTGGGACTTGTTCCACAACACGGCGTTGCTGTTGCTTGTCGCTTTGGCGGTAACTCCCGCGTTCAAGATGAAGTTTTGGAACATCGGCGCGGAAGGGCAGGTGTTGATGGGCGCGCTGGCGTGTTCGGCGTGCATCCAGTACTTTGGCAAAACGCTTTCCGACGGAGCGTTGATCCCCGTGATGCTTCTTGCCAGTATGGCGGGCGGCGTGATTTGGGCTGTGATCCCGGCGCTGTTTAAGGCAAAGTGGAACACCAACGAAACGCTGTTTACCTTGATGATGAACTATATCGCAACTTGTTTTACCGCATACTGCATCGCAGTATGGGCGCCGCTTGGCAGCGGAACGTTGACCTTTAAACTGGGTCATTTGCCGGAAGTCGGCAACCAATTCCTTTTGAAGATCTTGGTTGCGGTGGCTTTGATGGTCTTCCTGTTTGTGTATTTGCGTTATAGCAAGCACGGCTATGAGATCAACGTCGTCGGTGAAAGCGAGCGCACGGCAAAATACGTGGGCATCAACGTGAAGAAGGTCATCATTCGCACGATGATCCTGTGTGGTATCTTGTGCGGTATCGCCGGTTTCCTGTTGGTTTCCGGAACGCACCACGCCTTGCACAAGACCGATACCGTCGCAGGCCGCGGCTTTACGGCGATCCTCGTATCTTGGCTCGCAAAATTCAATCCCCTTACGATGGGATTGACGGCGTTCTTGGTCGTGTTTATCCAAAAGGGCACGGGGCAGTTCTCCACGCTTTCCGGATTGGGCGCATCCTATCCGGACGTAATGACCGGTATCTTCTTTATCATGATTATTTCGTGCGAATTCTTTATCAATTATAAGGTCGTTTTCAAAAAGCGCTCGAAAAAAACGGAGGCAAAAATCGAGCCTCCGGCACCCGAAGCGGCGCCATCCGCCGAGGAGGAAAACGTCGAGCGGATCGAAACCCTTGACCAAACCGAAACAGGGGGTGAGGAATAATGTTTTTTACCTTGTTGCAAAGCGCAGTCAGATATAGTACGGTTTTCTTGTTCGGCTCAACGGGTGAAACCATTGTCGAAAGGTCCGGACACCTTAACCTCGGTATCCCCGGTATTATGTGTATCGGCGCCGTTGGCGGATGCACGGGCATCAACATCTATTTGAACGGCTTGGCGGATCCCGCCGCCGCAGTTCCTTTTTTGGTCATTTTGATGGGCATTCTTTTCGCAATGATCTTTGCGGGTGCCGCAGGGCTTTTGTACGGCTTTATGACCATCACCTTCCGTTGCAACCAAAACGTTACCGGCTTGGCAATCACCACGCTTGGCACCGGTATCTTGAATTACTGGGGCAAGTATATGGGCTCAAAGGGCGTCACTTTCACCGCGCCGAGCGAGTTCTTTATGAATTTGTTCCCCGCCAGTTGGGGTGAGGGCGCAGGACTGGTCTTTTTCTCCTATGGTCCGCTCGTCTATCTTGCGATCCTTATTGCAATTGTTACCGCAATC
>JAGAAA010000071.1 GCA_017615495.1 Clostridia bacterium | reverse complement strand
GCCGCCTACGGCGATCAATGCGTCGCATTTTTCCTTCAAGTATAATTTCTTTTGTCCCCTTGCGTAATCAAGGTTTACCTCGGCGGGAACGGGCTCCGCAACGGCGACCCCTTTTAGGTCGCACCCTGCAAGGGTGTTTAAGATCTTTGCTTTTACGCCGAGTTTTACGGCGTTTGCGGAAAGAAGGACGAGCGGCTTCTTCGCGCCGAGATAAGAAAGCTCCTTTCCGACCGTCGAGAGCGCGGCCTCTCCGCAATTGATCTTCGCTGCGTTTTGAAACTCAAAAAACTTGCGCATAGTTTATTCTCCGTACAACTCTTGGTATTTTTTTGCGGGGAGGAAAGCCTTGTCTCCTTCCGCCGTCACGCGCATAAAAAGCGTCGCGTATTTGATCTTGCCGGCGAAGGTCACGCGCCCTTCGGCATAGAGTTTTTGCCAGCTTGCTTTGTGGGTACAAATGTCCCTTACGGCTGCCGCATCCACAACGGTCGCGATCAAAGAAACATCGGATTTTTCGGAAGATTTCATAATTCTAAAAGAATTTGCTTCCTTGATCAAACGCACGCTTTCACCGCCATACGAAACGCCAAGCGAAAAGACGCCGGGCAGATGATAGAGGACGTCATCCCCCACCTTCTCGCTCGTTTTTGACGCGCGGGCAAGATATCCCGCGATCTTCTTAAGAGCGGATCTTGCGCGCCACTTTTTTGTCGGGCGGATCTTGTGTAGTTCGATCGATTTTTCCATTTTTACCTCTTTTATAAATGTATCACGCGGGCGCGCGAAAGTCAATTCTTCCCACCGCAAAGCAATGCGACCGCTTCCGCAGCGATGCCCTTGCCTTCGCCCACGATCCCCAGCCTTTCCGTCGTTGTCGCGGCAAATTTGACCGCGCTTTCGTCAACTCCGACGGCTTTTGCGACGATTTTTTCCATTTTTGAAAGATAGGGGGCGAGTTTGGGCGCCTCCGCCATAACGGTCGCGGAAACGTTTGCAACCGAAAACCCTTCCTTTTTAACGAGGGCGATGACCGTCTTTAAAAGTTCAACGCTGTCCGCGCCTTCGTACTTGGGGTCGTTTGGCGGGAACCAATGCCCGATGTCGGGGAGGCCGGCTGCCGTCAAAAGGGCGTCCATGACCGCATGGACGAGGACGTCCGCGTCGCTGTGCCCGTCAAGCCCTTTTTCAAAATCGATCTTCACGCCGCCGAGGATCAGGGGGCGCCCCTTCACCAACGGATGGACGTCGAACCCGACGCCGACCCGCGAAGAAAAATCCTTGCAAACGTCGGATAAATAGGTGATTTTGACGTTGCTTTCTTCCCCCTCGACAAGCGCCACTGCGCCTACGTGTTTTTCATAAAGCGTGGCGTCGTCGGTGGCTTCCTCGCCCGAGGAATACGCCTTTAAAAGCGCCTTTAAGGAAAAGCATTGCGGCGTTTGCACGCGATAAACGTTCCCGCGGTCCATCGCAACGCTGCCTTCGCCCGTCACCCTCCGCAAAGAATCGGAGCAGGGCACGACGGGGACAGCGCTCCCTTTTTCGGCGGCGACTTGCATCGCGCGTTCGATCAAAGCGCGGCTAACGTAGGGTCTTGCTCCGTCGTGGATGGCGACGACGGCGTCTTCTTTTAATTCACAGTAGTGTTCGAGGGCGATCTTGACGCTTTGGGTGCGGGTTTCGCCCCCGGCGAGGACGACGCAGGGCTTTTTGCCCCCGCAAAAAAGGGCTTTTGCCTCTTCCACGCGGGAAGGCGCCACCACCAAACAAACTTCGTCCACCGTCAAGGCGTCAAAAAAAGGAGCAACCGCCCGTTCCAAGACGGTCCCGTTTGCCGTTTTTATCCAAATTTTGTCCACGCCGGCGCGTTGGCCTTTGCCGGCTGCGGCAATGATCGCGATGCCTTTCATACCTTTTAATCTATCACTTCGTAAAGATCGGCCGCGTCCTGCTTTTTGGTCACGTCGGCGACCGCTGTCACCCTGACCTTGAGCCGGCTGATGCCGTAAACGATCTCGATCTCGTCGCCGACTTTGACTTCTTTTGCCGGTTTTGCTTCCTTGCCGTTCAAAAGCACGCGGGAAGCGGAGCATGCGTCCGCCGCCACGGTGCGGCGCTTGATCAATCTGCTGACCTTTAAGAATTTATCCAATCTCATACGACAATATTACCACACCCGCAAAAAATTGACAAGATTTCCGCCTCCTTTTGCCGCGCTTTCACCTCCGTTTTCCCTCAAAAACCATCCTTTCCTGCTTTTTCCAAAGGAAATTTTCCTCCCGCTCTTGCACAAATGCGCGTGCGTGTAGTATAATTTATAATATCTTTTTTAATATACGGATCGTATTTAATACGGTTTTGAGAGGTGCGTATGGCAAGAACAAATGGAGAAGGCAGACTTAAAAAACACAGTTGCTGTTTGACCTGTTCCATCGTTTGTCTCGTTTTGTTGATCGTTTTCATCGTCGCGCTGTACGTGGGCGGCACGGTTATGTTCCGCACGTACGTCAGCCCCCACATCGGCGGGCTGAGCCTGAACGACGCCATCGCGCTTGCCGCCAACGTCCTTTCGGGCAAGGAGGCGAAGGCCACTTACACGGAAGAAGACCTTGACGACTTCTACTCCGGGTTATCGGACGCGATGTTCCTTTCCGACAAGTCGGAAAACGAACTTGAGTACGAACTTATTCCCGACGAGACCCGCGCCACCCTTGCGCCCGGCTCTTCCTCTTCCGCCGCGGAAGAAGGAGAAGGGGAGGGCGAAGGAGCGGAGGATTCTTCCTACGACGAGGACCTCGCTTACGACGCATTTTGTTTGAAAACACCCGCGGAGCGCTATGCGCTCCTCCCGGAGGAAACGCGCTCCCTCCTCACCCTTGCGGAGTTCTCCGCCTTGGCGGGGGAGACGGACGCCGCCGTCGCGGCGAGGAAGAAGGTCGGCTTAAAAACCTACCGCTTATCCCTCCGCTCCGTTTTGGAAGGAGTGGAATTCGACGCCTTGACCGCCGATCCGGAAAAGGTGTTGGATAAGACGGCTTCTTCGTTGGAATTCAACTTCGAATCCTTAGAAAATTACGACATCGACAATGCCGCCGCCGAGCAGAACGAAAAGTTTACTACCTTCTCGGTCACCGGCAACCAAACTTCCGCATTTATCAACGATACCCTCGCGTATCTCTTAACGATGGCGGATAGCCCCATCACTTCCGGGATGGCGGATTTTATCCCGAAGGAGATCGACTTGACCTCCTTTGTCAAAGTCGCTTCCGTCACCATTATGAACACCCCGCTTGCCACCTCCGGCGACGAAGCGCTTTATGACCAAAAGGATACGGCGCTTGGCGTCACCATCTCCATAGCGCTTCGTGCTATCGTTGAAGCGGCGTTGCAGACGGTAGAGCTTTCCAACAAACTTTCGGGCGTGCCTTCGTTTGCGCTCAATTTGATCCCCAAACTCGTGCCCAAGCACTTCTCCGCCGGTCTTACCATTTACCCCCTCGCCAACGAGGAAGACGGCAGGGAGATCAAAGTCACCATCAACAAACCTTCCGACAAAAACGCGGCGAGGCTTTCCACCCTCGTAAACGCCCTTCTCGGCAAAGAAGAAGAGGGCGACGCGTCCAAGACCTTCTTCGGCACCATCAACGACAAGATCGCATCCACCTTTAAGTCCATCAACGAAAAGGTCAAGATCAATTTCGTCCCCACCAAAGACAAGGACGGCAACGTGCTCAAGGATGGCAACGGCAACACCTATTCGTCCATGCGCATCATGACGTTGCAAACCCTGCTTTCTTTGATCGACAAAGACGGCAGGCTCTCCGCGCACGACGCCTTTACGATGTTGAAGTGTTTGTACGTTTCCAAAAACGCGCATATCGAGATCGATACCGATACCGCGATGGGCGCCTTTAAGACCGATATGTCCAATAAATACGGCGTGGACGCTTCCTACCTTGACGATCACAACGTCTTCTCTACCGAGGACCTTTCCGGTATGGTAAACCATATCGATCTTTCCTCCATCACCTTCCAAAACGACGTGGAGGCCATGCGCGTGCACCTCTCCGCAGAGGCGCTTGCCGCATTTATGAAAAAGTACGTTACGGAACAGACGGGCGACACCTCGACCGCAGCGGCGGAAGACGATTCTGCTACCTCTCTCCTTAAGGGGATGGATCTTAAGATCACCGACGTCACCGTGCAAAAGATTTCCGAAGCGGGCGGCGTTTCTATCTTCTCCTTTGAACTTGGCATTCTTGTGGATCTGCAAAAGATGGTCGAAGACCAGCTTCCCAAAGACGGCATCGGCGGCACCCTTTCCAAAAAGATTTTGCCGAAGGGCGAATCTTACTTCTGCATCAAGCTCTATCTTTCGGAATATACCGATACCGAAACGGACAAGTTGATGCACAAAGTGGGCAAGAACATCGACAACCCCGCGGAGGGCGAGACCTCGGCGTACCTGTCCGATATTCGCATCAACGACTTTACTTACGACCAAACTTCCCGCGTCTTTGACGCGTTGAACACCTTTATGGAGGTGCTTTCCGGCAGTTCCTTCAAGGTTTCCTCCATCACCGGATACATCGAAGACAGCGTCAACAGCGTCTTCAATTCCATTTCCGGCAACGATTTCAGCGTTGACCTGCGTCTGTACTCCAAGACCCCCGAGTCGACCGACCGCGGCGGCTTGACCCTTCCGAGCTTATACGAATTGCTGCGCAGCGTGGTCAAACCCAAGCTTCAACCCGGCGAGACCTTCTCCGAAGTCGACGCAAAGGACGTTTTGATCCAAATTTACCAAAGCGACGCCGATACAACCGCATACTTTGAAGAAGAGCAAGCGGAAGAATTCATCGACGAGATCAACGACAAGTATTACATCAAAAAGGCAAGCGCGCTTACCGTTTCCGACCTCTTCGGCAAGGACGAGGGCGGCAACAGCAACGCAAGCAACCTTTCCAACAAGATCAAAGCGGAATCCATCTACTTTAAGCCCGACGCAACCGAAGCGGCTCTGTGGGGTGGGGCGAAGGCTTCCCTCTACGGTGACAGCCGCTCCGTTTCCGCCTTGCGCATCCGTTTGTCCGGCACCGAAGTTGCCGCGCTTGTTGAAGAGAGCAACCTCGTGCCCACCGATATTGCCGCCGCCTTCGGTACTATCGAAGTTCTCGGCGCCAAGTTTAAGACGGAAGACGGCAAGACCTATTTGACCTTTGACCTCAAACTTGTCAAAAAGGAGGATGATTCCGAACTTAAGTTCGGAAAAGCGTTCCCCGCCGCCGTAAAACTGTCGGCGAAGATATTGCTTTACGCCCCCTCTTATACCGAAGAAGCGCCGCGTTACTCTGCGAGGATCATCATCAACGACGCCGCGTCTGAAAAGGCGTTCCTTTTGCTTCGCGCGCTTGGCGGCGACGATCTCTCCGAGAGCGCCATCGCAAACAAGATCAGCGAATCGCTTTCCACCACCTTCAACACGCTGGAAGGCAAGATCCCCCTCTTCTACAGTGACGGCGGCACGCCGTATATGTCCGGCACGGAAGAATGCATTTTGATCTCGGACGTCTTCTCCTTCCTTATTAAGGAAACGTCCATGACCGATCTTGACAGCGAAGCGACCGATCCTTCCGATCTTGCCGCAAGGCTCCGCGGCTTTGGCGGGCAGGCATCGGGTGACAGCGCCAACGAGGGTATCTATAGTTGGATCACCGGTCTGAACCTCTTCGCTTACTCGGACGACGGCGACGACAGCAACGATGACGACGCGTATATTTATAAGAATATGAAGGACGCCTACTTCATGAAGGCGGAGCTCAATTTGGACGACATCTACGGCAACGGCACCTTCACCAATAAGTTTAACGAGATCAAGACGACCGACTTTAACCTTAAAGACGATGCAAACGGCTTGTTCTACTATGGCGGCGATATCAAAAATCTTAAGATCTCCGACAAGGCGCTTGGCGTCATCGTCAAGAAGAAGCAAAACTTCTCCGGCTCCGTTGCGGGCGCGGGCATGACGGCGGAGATCATGAGTTTGAAGCTCACCATCGACGGCGCGGACCTCGTGATCGAAAGCGGCATCAAGATCGCCTTCGACAACAGAAACGATTATCTTTCCATGCCGCATTACTTCTTCGTCATTGCAACCACCCGGAAGAGCGGTAGCACTTATACCACGTCTCTTTCGATGAACAATTTGGCTACCATCGACACCGACGAGTTGTTCCAAAACATCACGGCGCTTGAAAGCAAGGGTCTCAAGGCGGATTCCTTCAATAAGGCGGATATTGAAAACACCATCAACAGCGCCATTGAAAGCGCCTTCAACAACTTGCCTTCTTCCGTCACCTTCGGCGCCTTCACGCAAACGGATCTTACAAATGAGTATCACACCGGCGCCGTTTATCCCGTCGGATGCGCTCTCCCCGCGGTCGGGGCAGGGTACCTCTGCTTCCCGTCGGTTTATTCCTATATGATCGATTTGTTCTACACCTCAAACAAGCCGCAAGAGGAAGATATGCAACATATGATCCTCTCGTTGCACAGCACGACGGTCGCGGATGAGATCGTTACTAACGAGAAGTCGAGCACGGCGTACCACGTGACGCAAGCCTACAAGGGCAACAATATGATAAATGGCAACGACTATGTCGTTATCTATTCCGATAAGTATCTTGCGCATGAGATCTCGCTCCGTCTTTCCAGCGAAAACATCAACGGCGATATTTCTCTTGCCAACGGTATCGATCAATCCATCATCTTGCGCGCGGGTCTCGGCAGCGCCGAATGGGGCGATTGGGAAGAAAAGTTCTTTGAAGACCCCTCCGTCCTGACTTACAACAGCGCTCAAAATTATTTGATCGTTACTGCGTGCGTCAGTCTTGCCGGCTACGCTTCGGGTAACGCCGACCTCTTGCCGAGCGATTTGTATCTCTCCGTTCTCGTTGATCTTGATGATTACTCTTCAAGTAAGGGCTTGCTTTACAACATGAACCACGAGGATATGGCTATCTTTGAGTATATCATGCGCAAATACAATTCTCAGTTTGTGAGCATCACCGATATGGCCGTGCAGCTTGCCAACATCATCAACAACAAATTGGCAGCCATTAAGAGCGTTACCATACCGGGCTACGGTACCATCAATTTTGATCTTAATTATCGTTTGTCGTCAGACAGCTTCTTGTATACGAACTCTTTGCCGTATTCCGCCGGCGCCGCTTCGGACGTCAGCAGCGAGTGGAACGATGACGGCGTAGGTTACGTGATTTTGTCTAACGGCCCGATCGTTTAATAAAGGAGTCTTTGAATGAAAGAATGTGAAAAAATATGGTCTTCTGTTTTGGATAAGATCGCAACTTTGGTTTCGACGGTTTGTTACGAGATCTATTTCAGCAAACTGAAGCCCGTCGCCGTAAAAGACGGCAAGCTTATTCTTTGCGCGCCTATGCCTTCCATCAGAAACGGCATTATGAAGAGTTTTTCCGCTTCTTTGAATATGGCCATCCGCGAAAGTTTGGAAAAGATAGAAGGCGCCGTAATCATTCTCGAAAACGATATTCCCGAATATCTTGACGAAGAAAACAAGCCGGAAGAAAAGAAGGAAGAGTTTAGTTCTTCTATGAAGAAAATCACTTTCCAAAAGAATTTTACCTTTGATAACTTCGTTATTGGCGACAGCAATAAGTACGCTGCGGCTGCCGCGCGCGCCGTTGCGGAAAACCCCGGCACAAACCTCAATCCTTTGTTTATTTACGGTATGCCCGGCCTTGGTAAGACGCATATTCTTCACGCCATAGGTAATGAAATTTTGCGTAATAATCCCAATCTGCGCGTTTACTATACCACGGCGGAAAACTTTACCAACGACTTGATTTACAGCATCCGCAACAGCAATAACGCAGAGCTTACCAGACAATTCAGAGAAAAATATCGCAATTTGGACGTCTTAATGATAGACGACGTGCAATTTCTCGCAAACAAAAACAGTTCGCAGGAAAGTTTGTTTCATATCTTCAACGACCTATATACCGCAGAAAAGCAGATCATTTTGTCCAGCGATAGACCGGTAAAGGAATTGACTTACATCGAAGACCGTTTGACCAGCCGTTTTGCAAGCGGCGTGATCGCGGATATTCAACCGCCTTCCTTTGAAACGAGGGTGGCTATTCTTCAAAAGAAAGCTTATCAGTACAAGATCAACGTTTCGCCGGAAGTCATCAATTACATTGCGGAAAAGGAAAAATACAACATTCGTTTGATGGAAGGTATGCTTAAAACCGTCGGTTACTTTGCCGCTTTGAACAACCGTTCCGCGGATAGCGTGGAGTTTGTGACGGAAGCGTTACGCGATAGTTCAAACAATCAAACGAACGAAGTTTCCATTTCAAAAATAGTGGACGTAACTTGCGATTATTTTGGCATTAAAAAGTCGGATATTTGCGGTAAAAAGAAAACAAAAGAACTTGTGGAACCTCGTCAGCTTGCCATGTATATCGTAACGTATATTCTCCCCGACGTACCTCTTGCCACCATCGGTCAATTCTTTGGCGGAAGGGATCATACCACCGTCATTCACGCGAGGGATAAGATCCAACAAAAAATACTTGATGATCCCATCTATAAAAAGAGAGTAGAAGACGTCAAAAATCTCGTTTTAAACAAGTAAAAAAAGGTCAAAAAAGAAAGAGTGTGAATAACCTTTATTTTTCCACGTATTTTCACATTCTTTCTACCTTTTTTTAACAACGTTTTTCACAATAAATAATAATATATTTACTTTTTTATCCAATTATGATATACTACATATTGTGGTTTAAGCGGCTTTTCCACTTTTCCACCTACCTTATTATTGGAGATTATTATTATCTAACGAAATAGATAAAAAGGAGCAAATATGAAACTTACGGTTGATTCCCTTTCTTTGTCGGAAGCAGTAAACAAAGTTATCAAAGCTATTTCCGCAAAAAAGAACAATCCCATTTTGGAATGCATTAAACTTTCCGCACGTGACTCACTTCTTACTTTGACCGCTACCGATATGGAACTTACCATCGAGAAAAAGGTTGTTGCCGACGTTGTGATCGACGGCGATATTCTTGTTCCCGGCAAATTTTTCTCCGACTTTATCAGAACGCTCAATGAAGAAACTTTGACTTTGGAGTGCTCAAACGGTACCAACCTTGAAGTTAAGTACGGCGAAAGCTACGGTTATATAAAATGCCTTAACGTGGATGATTATCCCGCCGTTGGCGAAGTTAACGCCGCGTATGAAATAAAAATAAACAACAAGAGCATGAAAAATCTTATTAATAAGACTGTTTTCTGCGCTTCCGTTGAGGACAATCGCCAGGTGTTAAAAGGCTGTCTTTTTGAGGTGGAAGGCAAAAAGGCTACGATGGTGGCTTTGGACGGATATCGTCTTGCTCTTTGCAAGCAGGACCTCGTTTTCAGCACGGAAGAAAGATTGAGCTGCATCATTCCGGCTCGTTCCTTATATGAGATAAGCAAAATGATCGTCAACGACGATGATGACCTTACTCTTACCTTTGACGGCGATAAACTTCGCGTTGAAATTGATAATACCGTTCTTATCAG
>JAGAAA010000070.1 GCA_017615495.1 Clostridia bacterium | reverse complement strand
CTTTGCGCGAAGAAGTTCCATCGTTTCGAACTCTTTGTCAAAGGTACCGAAAACGACCTTGCCGTTTTCATCCACCAAATCTTTCGGGGTAGGCACCGCTCTGCGTTTTTCCGATATGTATTTGCTGTATTCGCCCATAGTGTTCTCCTTTAAATCGAGATTTTGTAGATTTATTATAACATATACGCGCCCGCCATTTCAAGGGGGGTTTTTGAAAAAAAGAGGGCTTCTAAGCCCTCCTCTTTCTGTTTTTTAACGCGATTATTTGCGTTTCCCGCTCTTTGGCACTTCCTGTTGCGGCTCCTGCGGCGGCGTAATCTTTTTGGAATAGATCATCGCGAGGATGGGCGCGGCAAAGGACAAAATGGCAAACAGCACCGGCAAGATGGCGTGAGATTGCACCGAGCAAGCGGGGTTATCGTTGCAATAAGTGGTCAAAATGCCCGAATCGTTGATGGAAAGCGCCACCGCGTAACAAGCGATAAACAGCGCCGTTTCCGCCAGCGCAAAAGCGATGCTTACGATGTTGAAAACGCCCTGCTTGTTTGTGATCAAGCCAAAGAGGTTGACGAGCAAATGCACGATCACGACGAACATCACCGCCGCGCTGAGGGTGGCAAGCTTTGTGATATACGCTTCGGCGTGGTAATTAAACACTGCGATATTGCCAAAGCGCCCCGTATCCATGCTCGTATAATCGCCGGAGAGCCCCGCCGAAACGCAGTTGTAGCCGCTGACCTTGATTTCGTAATCTTCGATATCCGTGTTGAAAATGCCCGCCCAATTGGACAGCATAAAGAGCAGCAAAATGACGGTAAACATAAGCGCCGCCAGTGAAAACAGCCTGAGCATTTTACGCTTTTTCTCGTAGGCTTTTTCTTGCTCCATTTTGATTTTTGCTTCCATATACTTTTTGTTTGCCATAACAGCCCCCTTATTTTGTAACGTAATACGCAAGTCCCGAGGCATCCTCGATCCTGCTCAGCGATGACACGGCGAAGGTGCAGAATACTACGTATTCCCTCCACGAGGTGTCGATTTGCCCGTTTTCATCATAGGCAAAAATTTCCAGTTCGGTCACGTCTGCCGTAGCAAGTTTCCCTTCCACGTGGATCCAAGTTTTATCGTTGGTATCCACGCTTTGATTTTTAGGTTCGGGGATCTCCCCATCGTACTCCAAAATAAAGCCGATGATGCTATCCTTCCCGCATTTGCAACCATACCCGGCGGAACACTTTCTTACGCCGCAAAGATATTCGTTGCCGTCGGTATCCGTCAGACGATAAGTAAAGCAATCGAAGGAGATCTTTTTGCCGACGTACTCATCCGGGTACATTTGGATTGTTAGCATCCCGTAAAAGAAGGTCTCTTCCGTAAGGACTACGTCCTTCCCGCCGCAAGCGAACGCCGTCACGCAAACGCAAAGAAGAAGCAACGCAACAAGAAGTTTTTTCACGCTCTTACCCTCCCTTTTATAAAGCCGACGATGTAGAAAACGAGGAACGCAATCGCCTGCACCACCACGATGGTGGGGCCGACCGGCACGCCTTGCGGCAAGCCGATGGCAAGGATCAAACCGATAAACGCCGTAGCGACGGAAAGCGCCGTGGCGCAAATGGTGACGGACAAAAAGCTTTTGAACACCCTCATGGCGGAAAGCGCCGGGAAGATGATCAAAGCGGAGATCAGCAAGGAGCCCACGAGGTTCATCGCCAGCACGATGACCACCGCGATGATGACGGCGATGATCAGGTTGTATATTTCCGTTTTAACGCCCGTTGCCTTGGCGAAGTTTTCGTCAAAGGTCACGGCAAAGATGCGGTTATAGAATACGACGAAAACCACGACGGTCAAAAGCGAAAGACCGATGCACACCCACACTTCCGCGGGCGAAAGGGTCAAGATGGACACCGATCCGAACAAGGTGCCGCACACGTCGGCGGATACGTTGGAGGAGGTGGGGAACAAGTTCATCAAAAGGTAACCGAGCGCCAGGGAAAAAACCGAGATCAAGGCGACCGAAGCGTCCCCTTTGATGCGGGCGTTTTGCCCCGTACGGAGAAGCAATATCGCCGAAACGACCGTGACCGGCATAACGATGAGCATTTGATTTGTGAGCCCTACCACCGCAGCCACCGCCATCGCGCCAAACGCCACGTGCGAAAGCCCGTCACCGATGAAGGAGAAGCGTTTCAAAACGAGGGTGACGCCCAAGATGGAGGAGCAAAGCGCGATCAACACGCCTACGACCAAAGCGTACTGCACGAAGGAGAACTGCAAAAACTGACCGAGTCTTTCAAAAAACGCCATCATACTCTTTTGCCCTCCTCTTCTTCACCGGCGTACGCCCTGCCGCGTTCGGTGGCAAGGTAATCCTTTACCGTTCCGAAATAAACGTTTTGCCCAAGGTGCAGTATCTTATCCGCGTAGCGCACCGCCGCGTGAACGTCGTGCGAGATCATAATGATGGTGATGCCTTCGTCGTTGAGGGCGCGGATGATCTCGTACATTTCCTGCGTGACGGCGGGGTCCAAGCCTGAGACCGGCTCGTCCAAAAGCAAGATGCTTTCGGTGGCGCAAAGGGCGCGCGCAAGAAGCACGCGTTGTTGCTGACCGCCGGAAAGTTCGCGATAGGAACGCTTGACGAGGGAGGAAAGCCCCATCTTTTCAATGTTTTGCATGGCGCGCGCCTTATCCGCCGACGTATAGAAGGGGACGAATTTCGCTTTGGCAAGGCACCCCGAGATCACCACTTCCCACACCGAAGCGGGAAAATCCCTTTGAATGGGGGATTGCTGCGGAAGGTACCCTATTTCGTACTTTTTTAAACCGTCGCCGAGAAGGATCTCCCCTTTTAGTGGCTTCATCAAGCCGAGGATGGTCTTCATCAAGGTGGATTTGCCCGAGCCGTTTTCACCCACGATGGCAAGGTAATCCCCCTTCTCCACCGAGAAGGAAAGGTTTTCCAAAATCGCTCCGTTCTCGTAGCCGAGCGTCAAATCTTTACAAATCAACTGCGCCATAATGCTCCTCTTGCCCCGAAGGGCGTTTCGTTAGGGGGAGAAACTCTCCCCCTGCTTTAATTTACCTCAATGCGCTTTCCAATACGGAAAGGTTGCTTTCCATCACCGCAAGGTAAGTCCTGCCCGCGGCGTACTCTTTTTTGGTTGAGGATTGCAAGGAATCCAAAACCTTGATCTGTTGGTTTTTCTTCGTGGATGCGTCGCGAATGCCGCGCGCGATATCCTCGGTGGAACTTTCGATCTTCAAAATGACCGAGAGGTCCAACTCATCCACCTTGCCCGCCAAAAACGCGATGGTTTCAAAGCTGGCGTTGGTCTCGGCGGAACAGCCGACAAACGCTGCAAGGTACTTTATGCCGTAGTCCTCCACGAGGTAACGGAAGGGAAAGCGGTCACCAAACAAGATGGTATCGCGGGAAGCCGCCGCCACCATCTCGGTATAGCGTGCGTCAAGAGCGTTGAGGCTTGCCGCGTAAGCAGCCGCGTTTGCCGTGTAGGTATCGGCGTAATCGGGGTCCACCGCCGCAAGCTCCTTGGCGATCAAGTCCACATAGAAAGCGGCGTTTTTCAAAGAGAGCCAAACGTGCTCGTCGTATTCCACCTCTTCCTCATCCTCATGATCGTGGTCGCCGTGCTCATGATCGTGATCCTCATCTTCCTCGTCGTGGTCGTGCTCCATACCCTCGACGATCTCCTCTTCGTAGGCTTTTTCGCCCAAGAGTTCAAGCAAGTTCATCGTACGCATATTCTTGTTCTTGGCGTTTTTCAAAGCGTCGTCCACCCAATCGTCCGACTCACCGCCGACGTAGATAAAAAGATCCGCTTGCGCCACCGCGACAATGTCCGCCACGGAAGGATTGTAGCTGTGCAAGTCCGCGCCGCTGTCCAAAAGAAGAGTGACCGAAACGTCCGAAGCCCTGTCACCGAGAACGTTCATCACCCAATCGTATTCCGGGAAAATGGTGACAACAATTTTGAGCTTGCCGTCGTCCTTCCCCTTGCAACCTGTAAATGCGAATGCCGTGACGGTCAAAACCGCGACCATCAACAAAACGAATAATATCGTAAATTTTTTCTTCATATCAAACCTCCTTACGTTGAAAGCCCGCTTGCCTTTGGCAAGGTCGGGGAAAGAAATGCTCGCTATAAGGAGATCTCAGTTTAAAAGTTTGACGCGAAGCGCGATGGGAGTGACGGCACTACCGCCCTCTTCCCTTTTTGCCAAAACTTCTTTTTGTTCAAAGCGGAAGCACACCGCAAACAAAATAAGCAGGCAAACCGCGCCCCACAAAACGGGCAACAAAGCGATGATCTTACAAACGGGGCAATCGTCGTCCCCGTGGCAATCGTGCCCTGCTTCCATGGCCATATACCCAAAGGAAAACAATACGCATAAAACGAGGAGGATGGTCACTACGCGAAAGAGCTTTTTCATTTGTTACCCCCTTCGCGGCACTCCTTGCAAATACCGTACAAGTGGCTTTCCCCTTTGTTTAAGGAGAAGCCCTCTTCCATAGCAAGCGCGCGTTCCAAGCGAAGCGCCGCCGCCGAAGAAACGTGCTCGGTCTTGCCGCACTTAACGCAGGAAATATGTATCCGCCCCGCGCAAGCGTGGCTTGCCGCATAGCGGTACCCCGCCGACCTGCCGCCGTGCGTGGAAACGCGCACCACCTTGCCTTCCTTTTCGAGGTCGGCAAGATTGCGGTAAACGGCGCTTTTGCTAACCGCAGCGGAAAGAGCCGCGGCGACTTCCCCCGCGGTGACGCAAGCATCCTGCCTGCTTTCAAGATAATCCAAAATGCTCTTTCTTTGCTCGGTGTGGTAGACTTTCATACCCTCTCCAATTTGCGACTCATTCGCAAATCAGCAATAGTTTAACACCAAAAACGAGGATAGTCAAGCAAAGAAAAACTATGTTTTAATTAAAATTAAAAAAGGCGCGTCCGAAAACGCGCCTCCGTTATTTGCCCATCAATCAATAACTCCACCTTGGATGAACTCATTCAGTAATGAGGTCGAAGGGATGGTCATATCGGGGATATCGGCAACTTCGCGCAAAACCTCGCGGATGTTGTCCGTCCACTTGTGCGGGTAAGCGTCCAAGGAATTGCCCAAGCACCGCTTGTAAACGAGGAGCTCGTAGTCGTAAACGCTGTCCACCGTAAAACTCGCGCGGTGTACGAAGGGGTAAATGTTGACCCGCTCCGCTTTCAGCACCTCATCCCATTGCGCAAGCGTATCCGCCAAGGAATGCCCACGGGAATAGTGGTCGCGAAGAATGCGGCGAAGAAGCCTCAGTTCCACCGGCGCGATGGTCCTGCCGCTGGGGAGCAAAAAGTCCCTGCGCGGTGAGATATAAATGCCAACGACGCGGTCGTCGTGGATGCCGTACTTACCGAGGATCAAGGGGTTCAATGCGTGGATGCCTTCCACGATGGTGACGTCGGCGTCTTCCGCCAATATCTCCCTCGTATCGCCGGCGCGGCGCCCTTCCACAAAGTCAAACCTCGGCACGACCACGCGGTGCCCTTCCAAAATGGACTCAATGGTGAAGGTCAAAAGCTTGACGTCCATCGCATTCAAAGAATCCATATCCAACAGCCCGCTCGGCAAAACTTCGATCTTGTCACGGTCGATGAAAAAGTCGTCGGTGGAGATCCTATGCACCTTTACGCCGCGAAACTCCAACCTGTCCGCAAGCAAGTTTGCAAAGGTGGTCTTGCCGCTGGCGGAAGGCCCTGCGATCAAGATCATCTTGACCGACTTTTCGGCATAGATCTTATCCGCGATCTTGATGACTTGCGAATCAAAATTATACTCGCTGTTATAAATCAGCGAGGACAGATGCTTTTTTGCCAAAACTTCCATATTAGACCAAACGATCATAATTGTCACCTCGCAGATATTTTAGCATTTTACGCCGGAAATGACAATACCCCCTTGTTTTTATCCTATGCGACAAGCGTTCGCGCGGACATCCGCCCGCAGGTCGATTGACTTTTTAAGCCGAAAAAAGTATAATGAAAAATCGGAGGCAAATATGACACCCAAAGAGATTTTTTCCAAAGTAGACCACACCCTTCTTTCCGTCACGGCAACGGAAGAAGAGTTTATTACCCTTGCCGAAGAAGGAATCAAGGCGGGCGCCGCATCCATTTGCGTCACGCCGGCAGCCGTCCCCTTTTTGAAGCAAAAATTCGGCGACCAAATACGCATCACCACCGTCATCGGCTTCCCCAACGGGTACAACACCACGGCGGTCAAGGTGGCGGAGACCGAGGACGCCGTCAAAAACGGCGCGGACGAAGTGGATATGGTCATCGCCGTCGGCAAGGCAAAGGAAAAGGACTATGACTACCTGCTCCGCGAGATCAAAGCCGTGCGCGCGGCGGCAAAAGGCAAAATTCTCAAAGTGATCGTTGAGACCTGCCTTTTGACCGAAGAGGAAAAGATCGCCCTTTGCAAGATCGTCACCGAAGCGGGCGCGGACTACATCAAAACGAGCACCGGCTTCTCCAAGGCGGGGGCGCAACTTGAGGACGTCCTCCTCTTCAAAAAGCATATCGGCAAAAACGTA
Organism: Clostridia bacterium; assembly: GCA_017615495.1. Classification (GTDB taxonomy): domain Bacteria; phylum Bacillota; class Clostridia; order Christensenellales; family CAG-1252; genus CAG-1252. The sequence goes on along the minus strand of JAGAAA010000070.1, from coordinate 205 downwards.
AAGATCAAGGCGGCGGGCGGCATCCGCACCTTGGAAGATGCGGAAAAGTTTATCGAGGCGGGCGCGGATAGGATCGGCGCCAGCGCCGTCATCAAAGGATACCTAAAATGAAACTTGTCGTACAACGCGTAAAGGAGACCCGTCTGGAAGTGGACGGGCAATTGATCTCCGAAATCAAAAAAGGGCTTGCCATCTACGTGGGCGT
>JAGAAA010000069.1 GCA_017615495.1 Clostridia bacterium | reverse complement strand
CAGCGACAACCGCACCCTTTACAGCCAGAAGAACTTCTTCAAGGCGGAAGGTAAGCTCATCATCAACGGTGAGGAAATGCTCTCGGACGACGAGACCACTGCGATCATCGACGATCACAGAGGTTACTACCCGCGTCGCGCCCACTATGACTGGACCACTACGATGGGCAAGTGTGAGGTGGACGGCGAAAAGAAGTGGCTCGCCTTCAACCTCACCCGCAACCAATCCATCAACCAAGAGGATTACAACGAGAACATCCTTTGGCTTGAAGGAAAGTCCAGCCTGCTCCCGCCCGTGACGTGGACCCGCACCGTCGAATCCAAGGACTTCACGAATTATTCCGAATGGACCGTGAAGGACGAGCACGACATGGTGAATTTGAAGTTCAAGGTGCGCGGCATGAATCCGATGATCTTGCACGCGCTCATCGTCAACATCGACTATTATGTCGTTTGGGGCGAGCTCGAAGGCTACATCCGTGACGAGGATGGTAAGAAGTACGTGCTCGACGGTATGATGGGTATGGGCGAAGATAAGACCATGCTCCTCTAAAACACAAACAACAAAAAATACCTTCGCCGAAAAGCGAAGGTATTTTTTTTATGTTTTTGAATTTTACTTGACGTACGCCGCGGCGGCTTCGTCCGCGATCAAGGTGCAATCGGGGTGACGTTGCAATATGCTTGCGGGAAGAGCGGGGTCCACCGGCCCGTTAAGCATGCCTTTGACGGCGTCCGCTTTGTTTGCGCCCACGGCAAGGATCAAAATCTTTTTGGCTTCCATAATGTTCTTAGGCCCCATCGTCAACGCGCGGCGGGGAACGTCCTTTTCGTTTTCAAAGAAGCGCGCGTTCATCTTGATGGTATTTTCGGTCAAGTCTACCACGTGCGTTTCGCTGTCAAAGGGGGTGCCCGGCTCGTTGAAGGCGATGTGTCCGTTGGCGCCTATGCCCAGCACTTGCACGTCGCGCGGCAGGGTGCGGAGCAGGGCGTTGTAACGCTCACATTCCTTTTGGAGGTCGGAGGCGACGCCGTTTTCGATGTTGGTGTTTTCGAGGTCGATATCGATGTGATCAAAAAGGTTGTGGCGCATAAAATAGCGGTAGCTTTGGTCGTTGTCCGGGGTGAGGCCGACGTACTCATCGAGGTTTGCCGTCTTGACCGCCTTGTAACTGATGCCGCCGTTTTTGCAGTCCTCGATCATCTTTTTGTACAAGCCGACGGGGGTAGAGCCCGTGGCAAGCCCAAGCACGGCGTCCGGCTTTTTCTTGAGAACGCCCGCCATAATTTCAAACGCTTTTTCGCTGAGTTCTTCGTAATCCTTGGTGATGATAACTTTCATTTTAGTAAACCTTCTTCATGCTTTCGAATTTTGCGCGGTTGCTTTCGCTGAGGTATTGCTCCCAATGCTCGTTTGCGATCAAGCGGATGACGTCGCAATTGTAATCGTCGTAGTAGAACTTAAAATTCATGCCGATCTGCGCGTCACCTTGCTTGCCGCTGATCTTGGCGTTGATCTCAAAATCCGTGGTCACTTGGCGGAACAAGCCGCATTCCCAGATCTCTACCACAAAATCCGCCTTTTTGATGGTGATGTTGCTCATCTTGCCGCCGAGCGTTTCGTTCAAGCGGTCGTAGACGTTTTCTTTGCGTTGCGCCGCGACGAGGTCCTCCGAGAAGGTGATGGTGTAGTAGGGCTTTTCCTCCGTGGGAGCGGTCACCACTACCGTAGAGCCGTCTATAACGTCGGATTCCACAAGCGCCAAACAATCGGAGTTGTCACCTTTCTTATCGCCGCCGCCGAGGTAGATGGGGATGTTTAAAAGATCGTAGATCTTAAAGGGCACTTCTCTATCCAAATCACCGTCCTTGGTCTCCTTGGTGGGCTTGCGCAATTGATATTCGTAAGCGCCGGTGGCGGCGTCGTAGGAGGAAATGGAATTCATAATGCTGTTAAGTTGCTGATCGTTGAACCTTGCGCGAAGGTTGGCAAAGCCGGAACTGCCCGTCCAAGCAAGGGAGAGATAGTAAAAATCGGCGTATGCCGGGCGGGGTTGCTTTCTGACGCGGGTGTTGTCAGAGTAACTTACCTTGCCGCCCGCGTTGATCTCGTAATGACTGGTCACGCGGAACTGCGTGGAACGGTTTTGGTTGTAGGTGACGGGCACCAACACGTTGGCAACCAACCCTGCGGGGTCATCCGCGTAGCGGGTGAGAATGCTCGTTGCGGGGTCCGCCGCGCCAAACACGTCAAACCAACCGTTGACTTCTGCCGCAAAGGTCTCGGGATTCTTGCCGAGGTTGAACTCCGCGCTCAGGGTGCGGTGGTCGTTGCTTTCGGCATAGAGCTCTATCCATTCCGCAATGGCGGCGGCGTAGGCGTCGGGGTTAACGGGGGCAACAAGTTCGCCAAGGTCGCCTTCGTACGAGGCGGCTCCGCCAAAAGAAATGGCGCCGTAAACGAGGAGCCCGGCGTCCAACGCAATGATCACGCTCAAAATAATGATGATTACCTTTTTCATATTACCTCAAAATGCATTCGCAAAGCATCATCGCCGTCAGGTAGTGCATTTGTCTGACGGGATGATTGAGTTTGTTTGCCAAAAGTTCCGTTACGTTCACGCCCGCTTGGATCATCGATTTCCACACCGAGTAGACGTCGCAAACCACGGCGCCGTTTTCCGCTGCGACGGCTTTTGCCGCTTCCGCATAGCTTTCCAACACGCCGCTCTTTTGCACTTTCTCCATATTTTTGGCAAGTTTCAAAAGGGGCTTTTCCTTTAAGTGGCAGCTCACGTTCGTGTTCATCGCGTTGGGGGTCAAAACGATGCTTTCCGCGCCGGACGCCGCAATTTTTGTGAGGATCTCCGCCATCGTCTTTTTGTATTCGTTTATGCCGCTTGCGCCTATGCAAAACGCGTCGTTGAGGGCAAAGCCCACGATGACGAGGTCGGGGTGGAAGCTGAGCACGTCGCGCTCCAAACGCTTCAAGCCGCCCTTGGCGCTATCCCCGCTGATGCCCGCGTTGATGAAATTGAATTGAACGGTGGGGTACAAGAGGTTAAGCATGCTTTTGAGCCTGCTGCCGTACGAACTATCGGCGTCAAACACCGTGTCTATATTTTCGTCCTCTTTTGTGTAGCACTCAAAGCAGCCCTGCGTTACGCTATCGCCCAAAAGCGCGATGGTGACGGCGGGGTTAAGGGAAAGATTCTGTTGTTTTTTGATGATTTTTTCAACGATTTTCATAGCTACATCATACAAAGTTCATAAAAAAAAGTCAATATATTCATAAGAATATACTAACTTAATCCTTAATAATCGCGGAACGGAAATTGCCAAAGATGAACTTTGCCGTTTGGCGGGCGCCTTCGGGTGAAAAATGACAGGCGTCCGTTTTGCTTTCGGAAAGCCAATCCCCCATTCCGAAGTGGGGCGCCTTTTTGCTGTAATGCTCAGCCCAAAGTTTGTGCGTATCGATAAAAAGAAGCCCGTGCTTTTCGGCAAGTTTTTTTGTGACGGCGACGTACTTATCCAAAGGATACTTTGCGCCGTTGTAGGTGGGGGAGAGAATGACGGTGAAAGCCTTTTCCGCCTCCAGGACGGAAAGCAACTCCTCGTAATCGCTTTCAAAGCGGGCGGGGGTGACAAACTTGCTTTTATCCGAAGCGAGGGCGTCGTTGATGCCAAACATCAAAAAATTTACGTCGGCGCATCTGCCGTTTGGCAACGTGCCGGTAAAATCCTGCTTGCGATTGAGCGCGCGGCGCACGGTGTTTCCGCCCACGCCGTTGCGTATGACGGCGGCTTCCGGACCGCCTGCCGTGCCACCCACGAAAAAGGGACCTTCAAAGCCCGTGAGGGGCAGGGCTTCGCTTTCCACCGCGCCGTCGTAACGGACAACCTTATATTCCTTAAAACTTTCCGCAAAAAACCGCGCGAAGAAGGCGACGTAGGTTTCCTCTGCGGAGCAATGGTTCAGCCCCCAAGTGATGCTGTCACCGATAAAGTTCAGCGTGATGGGCGCCTTGCTTAAAAACTTGTTTTTCAATGCGAAAAGAGTTTGGTCCATAATAATCCTTCTTTGTCTTAAAAGCTAAGCAAATATGATTATATCATATTTCATTTCTTTTGTGAAGCGCAAAGAGGGGGGCTTAAATCTTATTCCGCGTTTGCTGCGGCGCGGCGCCGTCTTTGGCGGTATTGCCCCAAACAATACGGCCCGTAGGGGACCATCCCCACCATAATGGGGATAGCCAAGATCAAAACGTCGAGGGAAATGTTGCAAGCCGCGCAAAACACCACGGTCATAACGGGGAACAAAAGGCTCAGCGCAATGACAAGCGCGCCGTACCAATGGGTGTACATAAAGTTTTTGTCCAGCTTGCGCGCGGTGGAATGCACGATCAGGAGCACAAGCGCCACGACTCCGTAAGAAAGCAAGGGCAGGAAACTCAGCAGTTGGTTGCGCTTGGCTATGGTAAGGGCGGCGTCGCTTTTATAGGGGCGGGAAGGAAGCGTCGTTGCGCAAATTGCCATATAAAAAACGTAAATATAGAGGAAAAAGCGCAGCACTGCGCGCAGCCTTGCGGCGGCGGTGTTTTTTGGGTAAACGAGCTCCAACACCAGCCCTATCAAAACCGTGCCGCCAAAGGTGAAGCAAAGTATCGAAAATACGTTGATATCCGTCAAAAAGTAAAACGCAAAAAACACCATGACGGCAACAAGCAAGAGGATGCTTGCGACGATGGTTATCTTTTTTACCTCGCGCATTCGTTTGTTTGACGTATCGCCCATACGTTTATTGTAACATTGTAAACAGTAAAAAGCAATATGCGAAGTTTTCGGTTTTTCGCTTATTCTTCATTTGTTTTTGTAAGAGAAAGTTTTTTGCTTTGACGGCTTTGTTCTATACAGTAAACAGCGTAAGGGAGCATGCCCGATACACTCGGAATAAGTAAAATAAGCCAATCAAAAGCGAGGTTGAAACCCGCATAGATAAGGATCGTTGCGACAGGAATCGTAAAAACGAGCGTTGCAACAATCGCACAGTACCATTTGGAATGAATAAAAGACTTGTTAAGTTTTCTTGCGACCGAATGCGTAAAAACAAAAACCAGGGCTATAACGGCATAGGCGAGTATCGGCAATATTGACAACAAACGTTCTTTTCTTGCGGTAGCTTTTGCCGCTTCGTTTGTGTAATGGACGGAAGGGATCGTGATCGCGTAGAGGAACAAAGCGAAAATGTAAATATAAAGGAGAAATCGCAATAAGGCGCGATGGCCTTCGGCATCATCATTTTTCGGGTAGGAGAGTTGCAAGCAGAGGCTGATGACCGCCGCTCCTCCGAAAATGAAGCAGAAAAGAAGAAATGAGTTTACTTCCGATAAAAAGTAAAACGCAAAGAAAATTACGGTAGCAACCGATAAAAGCAGGCATACCATAATAAGATAACGTTTGATATCTCGTTTGCCGTCGTTCTGCATTTTCCCCATATTTTTATTCTATCATTGAGTAAGGTAAAAAGCAATAGGGGCTGTTTTGGTGGAGATGAGGGGGGGCTCCTCTTGCTCCTCACAAGGCAAATCGTTTCGTTTCAGTTCTGCCTTGTTCGGAGCGGCGGACGCTATGCCTTCGGCTACGCGGACCTACGCTTCGCTCCGGTACATTCGCTAAAAATAGCAGAAGTCAACTGCTGTTTTTTTTTAACGCTCTCGGTTCGACACCCCCTGTTAAGTAAAGAAAAAGGTCTAAAGCAAATTCGCTTTAGACCTCTCTTGGTGGAGATTGGTTAATTAGTTTCGCACACTCTTAACGATATCCTTGTGAAGAATTCGAGCGGAGCAATTCCTTGCGAGCGAAGTTATCATATGCCGCAAGGCATTATCATTTGAGGGCAAAGCCCGAATTATTATTCAAATTCGTCTTTATAACTCGCTATGCGCGTATGATAATTCGCTTCGCTCAAATGATAATCAAATCTGACAAGCGAATTTGACATAAAAAGGACTAATCCAAGTGTGCGGATTAGTCCTTTTTGGTGGAGACTGCGCAAACTAAATCGAATTCTATCTGTACTGTTCAATGACCGCTAAAAGACATTGCAATTCTGACATATCGGATTTGCTTTTAAAAGCAAGAGTGATAGTAACAAAAATTGTTTTTTTCATCAAGCAGAGAAGGGCTGTTTAGGTTTCAACTATTCGTTTGATGTTTTTTCAATGGTTCGATTCAATACTTTTTCATAGTATAATTTAGCTAAAGATTTAGCTCTTTCCTGAATGTTCGTTAAAGCAAAGTTGTCATTTTCTTCGACAAACTTTTTAACCCATTTGTAGTTTGATGTGCGATATAATTCTTTTTTGCTAGTATATGGTTGATTATCAGCATCGTGATTAATATTTGATTCTAAAAGGATAAGGTTACCAATGTTCGTTGAATCTTTTTCAGGAAGGATATGTTCAATGCTCCCATTATCATCAAATATTTCATTACCTGAATACAGACAGTTGATTTTGTTGATAGCATACTTTGTTTTTGTATTTGAAAAGTTGTATTCTTTTGAGTAGCTTAACTCAATAAATCCCACGACGAAATCATTATAAGAAGGATATATCTTATTAATGGGTGCATAAAGCTTTTGTTCTATGATTCGCGCAACTTGTTCTTTACTTGTGCATTTTCTAACCTCAATAGCAAAAGAGGAATATATTTTTTCAAATGAATTTGATTTACGAGATAAAACTGCATTATAAGAAAAATGGAATCCTTCTAAAAAAGTAATTACATTCTTTAAAACTTTATCAGTTATGAGATTCCTATCTTTTAAATCAAATAACGCTAGAAGTGCTACGCGTATTTGCACTATATTAAAATAATTATGTAACGCATTTAGAGATTGGACAAGCCAGAAGAAT
>JAGAAA010000068.1 GCA_017615495.1 Clostridia bacterium | reverse complement strand
CTTTGCTTGATGATCGCGATCGTTTTGGTCGGTGTGGTCCAACAGTTTTTCCTCGCGCCCGTTGCGGTGGCGGGGGTCTCGATGATGCCCACCATCAATTCGGAGGGTGACAAGGTCTTCGTTCAAAAAAAGTTTTTTAAGATCGAAAGGGATTGCGTGGTTGTATTTTACCGTCCCAACAGCGAGGACGTCAGCTCCAAAAACCCCGCGAATTCCATCTCCGTTTCGGAGTTTTTCAATTCGCTCCCGTTTGTCAACAAAATTCCGAATTTGACGGAAGAATCCGATGTTTCGGATGATTATACTTGCGTTATCAAACGGGTGATCGGCATCCCCGGCGACACCATCGAGATCCGCATTGTTTCCGCTTCGCAAGCGCAACTTCTTCGCAACGGCGATCCGGTCAACGACTTTTTGATGTCCCCCAAAGTTTTCGGTCTCGGCGGCGTCAATCCCGGCGTATGGACGGTTGGCGAAGGGGAGCTTTTCGTGCTGGGCGACAACCGCAACAACAGTTACGACAGCGAGGATTACGGATGCATCCAGTCTTCGTGGTTGATGGGCAGAGTGCTTCTCGCCAAGATCGGCGGCAAGTATAAGCGCAACATTTGAGGCGCAAGATGAAACGTTTGGTCGCAATTTTGCTTTTGATCGTCCTTGCCTTGTGTTTTTTCTCCTGCAAGAGGGGAAATAACGCGGAGGCGGACGTTTTTTATGAGGTGACCTTCAACACGGTGGCTTTTCCCGAGGAGACCCCGCCCCAAGCGGTGACGGTCAAAAAGGGCGAAACGGTGGAGAAGCCCGTTTTTAACGCGGAGCCTTCCGCCGGGTACGTCATCGTTTGGACCAAGGATACCGCCACAAACGCGGTTTACGACTTTTCCACCCCCGTGACGGAAAGCTTCACTCTTTACGCGGTGGAAGTGCCGCGCAGTTACACCATCACCTACCTTTTGGAAAAGGGCACCAACAACGCCGGCAATCCTACCACCTTTACCAAGGCGACGGAAAGCATTCTTTTGAAAGCGCCCGTTATGCCCTTTGGTTACACCTTCGTCAGATGGGCAAAGTACGACGATCCGAACAGCACCGTGACCGAAATCCCGCAGGGGACGGAAACGGACGTGATCCTGCGCGCCGTGTTTAACCCCGTTACTTACGTGGTGACCTATTACAACGCGGGCGACACCAACCCCAACCCAACTTCTTATGAATTCGGAACCACGCTTGAATTGACGAACCCTCAAAAAGGGAACCATCGCTTCCTTGGTTACACCATCAAGTCGGACCCCAACAGAACGCCCGTGACGGCGCTTACCGCGGAGTTTATCCTCGCGCATCGTACCGCTCTCTTTTACGAAAACGGCACGATCTCTTTGGAAGCAAATTGGGAGGAGATAGGATGAAATCAGTCATTACCGGCGCCAGCGGTGCGATCGGCGGCGCCATTGCAAGAGCATTTGCAAAAAGAGGGGACAACCTCGCTTTGTTGTACAACGCCAACGAGGAAGCCGTCCGCACCCTTGCGGAAGAAGTTGCCGCGTATGGAGCGATGGTGGTTTTGAAAAAGGCGGATTTTTCAGACGCCGCCGCTACCGAAGCCGCGCTTGCGGAGCTTGAGAAGGAATTCGGCGCGCCCGACGTTTTGGTAAACGCCGCGGGCGTAAGCGTCGTAGCCCCCGTGTTTGACACTTCCGCAGAGGATTGGGACAAGGTGTTTGCCGTCAACGCGCGTTCGGTCTTTCTTGCCTCCAAGTGGGCGGCGCGCAATATGATCTACGGCGGTAAGATCATCAGCATATCTTCGATATGGGGCTCTCGTCCCGCATCCTGCGAAGCCGCTTACGCCGCGTCCAAAGCCGCGGTGGAAAGCTTCACCAAGTCCTTCTCCAAGGAGGTAGGGTCGCTTGGCATTACGGTCAACGCCATCGCCGCAGGGATGATCGATACCAAAATGAACGCGTGCTTCTCCGCGGAGGAAAAGGCGGACTTCGTTTCCGGCCTTGCCGTAAAACGCATCGGCACGCCGGAAGACGTAGCAAATGCGGCGCTGTTTCTGACGGGGGACGGCGCATCCTACATAACCGGTAGCGTTCTTTCCGTCGACGGCGGGCTCTGATAACGGCTTTGCATAAGGCACATAGCCTTTGTTGCCAATACCCCAAAAAATTTGGCAATTCTTCGGGGACCCCAACGGCAGCTTTCGCTAACTATTTCATCAAAGGGCAGTTACGTAAGAAACGCGTGCTGTCTTTTTTAAAGCCTCGGCTCTACCGCTTTCTCAAAAGCCGTTTTAATGGCAAATTGAAATTTGCGGATGGAACTCCATCATTTACAAAGCAAACGCTATTATAATTCATATCTGCTTGACTTTCCTTCTCGCGAGAACTAAACTATGTACGATATTTTTTATGAGGAGGGTAATATGACCATCGATTTTTTAACGAGTCTTGCGTTGATCTTGCTCTCTTCCGTCGTGTTGGGTTCCATCTTCCGCGCCATCAAGTTGCCGCCCCTTCTCGGCATGCTTCTCGTGGGCATCATCTTGGGGCCGCATCTTTTGAATTTGATCGCAGGGCCCATTTTGGAAGTCAGCGCTTCCCTTCGTGAGATCGCTTTGATCGTCATTTTGACCCGCGCGGGGCTTTCACTCAACTTAAAAGACCTCAAGATCGTCGGCAGGCCCGCCGTCATGCTTTGTATGGTTCCCGCTCTGACCGAGATCTTGGGATATATGCTGTTTGCCACGCTGTTTATCGGCACCAGCCTGCTGGAAAGCGCCATCATCGGTACGGTCATCGCGGCGGTTTCGCCTGCGGTGGTGGTGCCCCGTATGATCGCCTTGCAGGAAGAAAGGGTGGGCACCCTTCACTCGGTACCGCAGATGGTGAATGCCGGTTCCTCGATGGACGACATCTTCGTTATCGTTGCCTTTACAGCCCTCGTCGGGATGGCAAAGGGCGGCAAGTTTGATTTTGGCATTTTTTGGGAAGTGCCGGTATCCATCGTGACGGGCATCGGCGTGGGTGCCGCCGTCGGCTACGGAATGGTGCTTCTTTTCCGCCACGTTCACACCCGCGATACGGTCAAGATCATCGTGATGATCTCCTTCGCCTTCCTGTTTGTTACGCTTGAAAACGTGCTCAGCAAATACGTGCCGTTTTCCGCCATGCTTGCCGTGGTGACGGTGGGCGTGGTTTACAACGCGCTTGACCCCATCCGTTCGGCGCGCCTTTCCAAAAAGTACGAAAAGATCTGGGTGCTGGCGGAGATCATCCTCTTCGTGCTGGTCGGGGCGGAAGTGGACCTCCATTACGTCGCAAAGAGCGGCGGCATCGTGGCGGGCGTCATCTTCCTTGCGCTGTTGTTCCGCATGGGCGGCGTGTTCCTCTCGCTCGTAAAGACGCCGCTGAGCTTCAAGGAACGTTTGTTCTGCGCCATCGCGTATATCCCCAAGGCAACGGTGCAAGCCGCCCTTGGCGCCATTCCCCTTGCGATGGGGCTCGGATGCGGCCCGGTCGTGCTTACCGCCGCCGTGCTTTCCATCATCATTACCGCGCCGCTCGGCGCCTTTACGATAGACCTTACGAGCCACAGGTTGCTTAGCAAGGAGCCGGAAAGGCAGGAGCGGGCGGAAGAGCCTAAAGCTCCCGTTACGGAGTGAAAAGCGCAAACGCTCAGTGAAGTTTGACTGCGTCAAGTGAAGTTATCTTCGATAGTGAAGTTTGCGCCGTCGGCGCAAGTTGCGGATGAGAGATGATATATTCTCAACTTTGGCAAGGCGAAAAACTTCACTTTGCAAATTTCAAAACTTCACTTTTGTTTTTTACGTCATAGCTTAACCTCGGTCAAATCACTTTTCTTGTTAAAAAACTTTCGTTTTTTCGTCAACCGTTGTATAATGTACTGCGTACAAAACATTGATTACTATTCGGGAGGGATCAGATCGTATGGATAAAAAGAAGTTTTACATTACGACCCCCATATACTATCCGAGCGGCACTTGGCACCTCGGCACCTGCTACACTACCGTCATTTGCGACGCCATCGCTCGCTTCAAAAGGAAGCAGGGCTACGACGTCTTTTACCTGACCGGCACCGACGAGCACGGTCTTAAGATCGAGCAAAAGGCAAAGGAAGCAGGCGTCACCCCCAAGGAGTTTGTGGATAAGAAGGTTGCAAACCTCAAAGCCCTTTGGGATCGTTTGAAGATCAGCTACGACAAATTTATTCGTACCACGGACGGCTACCACGAAGCGGCGGTCAAAAAGATCTTTGACAAGCTTTACGAGCAGGGCGATATTTACAAGGGCGAGTACGAGGGCTATTACTGCGTCCCGTGCGAGACCTATTGGACCAAGACGCAACTCGTGGACGGCAAGTGCCCCGATTGCGGCAGGGAGGTGAGCATCGCCAAGGAATCCTGCTACTTCTTCCGTCTCAGCAAATACCAAGATAAACTCATCAATCTTTTGGAGACCAACGAGGAGTTTTTGCTCCCCAAGTCTCGCCGTAACGAGATGATCAACAACTTCCTGAAGCCGGGCCTCAGCGACCTTGCGGTCACCCGTTCCAGCTTCACGTGGGGCGTGCCCGTCAGCTTTGATCCCAAGCACGTTATTTACGTTTGGATCGACGCGCTCGTAAACTACATTACCGCTTTGGGTTACGGCAGCGAAGACGACAGTCTTTTCAAAAAGTTCTGGCCCGCCGATATCCACATGATGGGCAAGGAGATCGTTAGGTTTCACTCCATCATTTGGCCGGCGCTTTTGATGGCGCTAAACGTGCCCCTTCCCAAAAAGGTGTACGGTCACGGCTGGCTTTTGATGGGGCAAGATAAGATCAGCAAGAGCAAGGGCAACATCGTTGACCCGGTGGAACTTTCCGACCGTTACTCGGTGGACGCCGTGCGTTACTACCTGTTGAGGGAGATCCCCTTCGGGCAGGACGGCGCCTATACGACGCGCGCTTTCCTCTCCCGCCTCAATGCGGACCTTGCCAATGACCTCGGCAACTTGGTCAAGCGCACCGTCGCAATGGTCACCAAGTACAACGGCGGCAAGATCGAGCCTTGGAGCGGCAAAAAGCAAAATACCGACGAGGAGATCGTCGCTCTTGCGGAAGGCACGCTTGCGGAAGTTAGCAAGAACATGGACGAGCTCCATATCCCGGAGGCGCTCGAAGCCATCTTCCGTTTGGTGCAACGCGCCAACAAGTATATTGACGAAAACTGCCCGTGGGTGCTTGCCAAGGATGAGGCGAATAAGGGTCGTCTTTCGGACGTCCTGTACGTTTTGTTGGAATGCATCCGCATCGCGGGCGTCTTGATCGAGCCCTTCCTCCCCGATACCTCTGAAAAGATCCTTTCGGTCTTTGACGGGCTTACGGCAGAGGAAAAGAGTTTTGACAGCGTGACTGCCTTTGGCGGCCTTAAGGCGGCGGCGGTCATTGAGCGTGACCCCATCTTTATGAGGGTCGATATCGATAAGGAGATCGCGGAAATGGAAAGCAAGATCGAAAAGCAAGAGGAACAAAAACCCGAACAAGCGCCTATGGCGCCCCTCCCGCCCGAGATCACCATCGACGACTTTATGAAGGTCGGGCTCCGCGTGGGCAAGGTGCTCGCCGCGGAAAAGATGGAAAAGACCGATAAGCTTCTCGTTATGAAAGTTGAGGTGGGGGCGGAAGTGCGCACCATCGTCAGCGGCATCGCCAAGTATTACACCCCCGAAGAGATGGTGGGTAAGCAGGTTGTGGTAGTTGCCAACCTTGCGCCGCACGCCTTCCGCGGCGTGGTCAGCCAAGGCATGCTCCTTTGCGCGGATGACGGCAAGGGCGGCATCGTTTTGGTCAGCCCCGAAAAAGTTGTCGCTTCGGGCAGTGAAGTCAGATAATGTTTATTGACGCGCACGCACATTTGGATGACCCCGTCCTTGCCCCGCGGGAAAGCGAGGTTTTGGCGGCGGCAAAAGCGGCGGGGGTAGGCGCTATCGTTAACGCCTCGTCCGATCTGCCGTCTTCCGAGGCGTCCGTTGCGCTTGCCGCGCGGCATCCCGAAGTCTACGCCGTCGTCGGCGTGCACCCGCACGAAGCAAAGACGTATACGGCGGAGGTGGAAAAGCGTCTTATTTCCCTTGCCAAAGCGCCCAAGGTGGTCGCCTTTGGTGAGATCGGCTTGGATTACCATTACGACCTTTCCCCGCGCGACGTGCAAAAGCAGGTGCTTGAAACGGAGATCCAGCTTTGCGCGTCCCTTGCGCTCCCCGTGGTTTTCCACGTCAGGGAAGCGTACGAGGATTTTAACGCCATCATAGAACGTAACAAAAAATATTTGACCCGCGGCGTGCTTTTGCATTGCTACGGCGGCAGCGCGGAACTTGCCAAGTATTACGGCAAGCATTTTGACGCTTATTTTTCATTCGGCGGCGTTTTGACCTTTGCCAAGCATAAGGACGAAGTGCTTGCCGTCATCCCCAAGGAACGGCTCCTTCTTGAAACGGACTGCCCGTATATGACCCCCGTCCCCTTTCGCGGCACCCCCAACGAACCCAAAAACATCCCTCTGGTCGCAGGCAAGATGGCGGAACTGATCGGGGCGAGCAGGGAAGAAGTGGAGCGCATCACCACCGAAAACGCTTTACGTTTTTATTCAATAAAGTTATGATCATCAACGGCGAGTATTTTCAAATCGATTTTCAAAAGAAGTTCGGGCAGAACTTTATCTTTGACCGCAATCTTTTGGACGCCATCGCATCGGATGCGGGCGTCACCAAGGAGGACGTAGTGGTCGAGATAGGCGCCGGCGCGGGCACTCTTACCGCCGCGCTTGCGGATAAGGCAAAGAAGGTCATTTCGTACGAAATAGACGAAGCCTTGCGTTCGGTTTTGGACCGCACCCTTGCAAGCAAGGATAACGTCACCGTCGTTTATGAGGATTTTTTGAAAAAGAGCGAGGCTTTGCCCACCCCCTTTAAGGTGGTTGCAAACCTGCCGTATTACGTCACCACTCCCATCGTGATGCGTCTTTTGGAGGGGGAGGAGCGTCCCCAAAGCGTCACCGTAATGGTGCAAAAGGAAGTTGCGGAGCGCTTGACCGCCCGCCCGGGTACCGCGGAGTACGGGGCGATCACCGCGTCGCTTAACTTGGTTGCGGACGCCACGATGACCCGCATCGTGGGCAGGCAATGCTTCCTGCCGCCGCCCAACGTGGACAGCGCCGTGGTCAGGATAGACCTCAAGGACAAAGGCTACACGGCGGAAGAAGTCGACCTCGCGCGCAAGATCATCCGCGCGGCGTTCAACATGCGCCGCAAGACGCTCGGAAACGGGCTTGCCGGGTTGTTTGGCGGCAAGGACAAAGCCGGCGAGATCATCGCGCAAGCGGGCTTTCCCGCAAGCGTTCGCGGTGAGACCCTTTCGGCGGAAGATT
>JAGAAA010000067.1 GCA_017615495.1 Clostridia bacterium | reverse complement strand
CCGCACGCAGCGCGAGTACGTAACCGTAACTTCTGGCGTCGCCCATCACACCCACGCTTCTGGTATCCGTCAAAACGGCGAAGTATTGGTTGGGGGCGTTTTCCTTCATGGCAGCCTTGATCTCTTCCCGGAAGATGGCGTCCGCTTCTCTCAAAAGATCCGCTTTCTCCTTGGTGATCTCGCCGATGATCCTAACGGCAAGCCCGGGACCGGGGAACGGCTGTCTCCAAACGAGATCCGGAGGTAACCCGAGTTTCAGTCCGACTTGACGGACTTCATCCTTAAACAAATCGCGCAGAGGCTCGACGATCTCCTCAAAGTCAATGACCGAGGGCAACCCGCCAACGTTGTGATGGCTCTTGATCGTGGAAGCATCCCCCTTTCCGCTTTCGATAACGTCGGGATAAATGGTGCCTTGGCACAGGTAATCCACCTTGCCGAGGATGCGCCCCTGCTCTTCAAACACGCGAATAAATTCTTCGCCGATGATCTTACGCTTCTTTTCCGGTTCCACCACGCCCGCGAGCTTCTTGAGGAAGCGATCTTCCGCGTTGACTCTGACGAGGTTCATGCCGAACTTGCCCTTGAAGGTGTTTTCCACAAGGTCGCCCTCTCCCTTACGGAGAAGACCGTGGTCGACGAACACGCAAATGAGGTCATCCCCCACCGCCTTGTGCATCAAAGCCGCCGCCACCGAGGAATCCACCCCGCCGGACAGGGCAAGAAGCACCTTTTTGCCCGCACACTTGTCGCGGAACTTTTTGACCGAACTTTCAATAAAACTTTCCATGTTCCAATCCTGCTTGCACTTGCAAACCTCGAACAGGAAGTTTTCCAGCATCTTGCCGCCAAAGGCGGTGTGCGTAACTTCGGGATGGAACTGCACGCCGTAAAGTTTTTTAGCCGCGTTGCCGATCGCCGCCGTCGGGCACTTATCCGTCGTGGCGATGACCTCAAAACCTTCCGGAGCCTTTGCGACGTAATCGCGGTGGCTCATCCAAGCGATGCTCTCCTTAGGAACGTCCTTGAACAGCGGCGAGGACGAAACTGTGACGCTCACCTTTCCGTACTCTCCTTCCGCCGCATTGACGACTTTGCCGCCTGCAAGATAACTCATCAGTTGCATGCCGTAGCAAATGCCGAGGATGGGCACGCCTATCTCCAAGATATCCTTGGAAAAGGAGGGGGAACCCGCCTCGTAAACGCTGTTGGGCCCGCCGGTAAAAATAATCCCGGTATACCCGCGCGAAACGATCTCCGCCGTGGTGATCTTATTGAACGGGACCACTTCCGCATAAACGCCGCGTTCCCTGACGCGACGCGCGATCAGCATGTCGTACTGACCGCCGAAATCCAGCACCAAAATTTTGTCCATAGTTCGGCTCCTTACAGAGAGATGTCGGGAGAAATGTCCTCGCCCGATTCCGCAATGGGACGGATCTTTTCAAGATACGCTTTTGCTTGCGCCGCAGATCTGCCGGTATACAGGATGGGATCGAGCATTTGCTCCATCTCCTCCGCCGTCATACGGAACGCCTTTTCCTTGGCAAGATCCGCAAGAAGGTCGGGCGTTTCGCCCTCCCTCATCATGTGCTTGGCGCGGACTGCCGCCGTGCGGACGAGTTCGTGAAGTTCCTGTCTGTTGCCGCCGCGTTTGACGCCTTCCATCATCAGGTTTTCGGTCGCAATGAAGGGAAGGTATTCCTTGACGTGCTTCAAAACCACCTTTTCGTTGACGGTAAGACCACCCGCAACGTCCGCGACCAAACGCAGGACCGCGTCCGCGGCGAGGAAGCCTTCGCACATCGAAATGCGCTTGTTGGCGGAGTCGTCGAGCGTGCGCTCCAACCATTGCGAAGACGCCGTCATCGCGGCGTTCATCGAATCGACCATCAAATAGCGAGCAAGGGAACAAATGCGCTCCGCATGCATCGGGTTGCTCTTATACGCCATCGCGGAAGACCCGATCTGCTTTTTGCCAAAGGATTCCTGCGTTTCGCCGTCGTGTTGCAAGAGGCGGGAATCGGTGGCAAACTTCATCGCGCTTTCGGCAATGGAGGACAGCACCTTCAAAATGCGGGAATCGGTCTTGCGGGTATAGGTTTGACCGCAAACGTCAAAGCAGGAGGAGAAGCCGAATTTGCTTGCGATCCTGCGGTTCATTTCGTCGATCTTTTCTTCGTTGCCGTCAAAAAGCTCCATAAAGCTGGCTTCGGTGCCCGTCGTACCGCGGCAACCGAGGAACTTCATATCGTCGATCAAACGGTTGAGGTCGGTGAGGTCGGTCACGAAATCCTGCAACCACAAGCAGGCGCGCTTGCCCACCGTGACCAGCTGCGCCGGTTGATAATGGGTGTAACCAAGAGTGGGAAGATCTTTGTACTTATCCGCAAAAGCCCACAAGCTTTTGATAGAGGCAAGGAGTTCCTTTTTGATCAAAAGCAAGGCGTCGCGGTAGATCACGAGGTCGGCGTTGTCCGTCACGTAGCAACTCGTCGCGCCGAGGTGGATGATGCCGGCGGCGGCGGGAGCCACCTTTCCGAAGGCGTACACGTGCGCCATAACGTCGTGTTTGACGTCCTTTTCCCTTTCCGCCACGCATTCGTAATCGATGTCCGTCAAATGCGCTTTCAACTCGTCAAGTTGGTTTTGCGTGATGGGAAGCCCAAGCTCCTTTTCCGCCGTCGCAAGAGCGAGCCACAACTTACGCCACGTTACGTAACGGGTATCGGGCGAAAAGAGGGTAAGCATTTCTTCCGAAGCGTATCTTGAGGAAAAGGGGGATTCGAACTTATCTTTCATAGTGTTTCTCCTTGTGGGTTGTTATTTGTCTTGCTTTGAACGGATGACCACGCTTTCACGCTCCGGTCCGACCGAAACGTACGAGATGAAGCATCCTATCTCTTTTTCAACGTACAAAACGTAATCCTGCGCTTCCTTGGGGAGGTCTTCCCACTTGCGCGCCTTGGAAACGTCCTTCTTCCACCCTTTCAAGTACTCGGTGACGGGACGGGCTTCGCCCAAACGCGACGGGAAGGGGAATTCCTTGGTGATCTTCCCGTCCACTTCGTACGCCGTGCAAACGGGGATCTCATCCATATAACTCAAAACGTCAAGTTTGGTGAGAGCGATCTCGGTAGCCCCCTGCAATTCCACCCCGTAACGGGTGGCGACGACGTCCAAGGGGCCGACGCGACGGGGACGCCCCGTTTTGGCGCCGTATTCACCGCCCGCTTCGCGCAGTTTTTCCGCTTCTTCGCCAAACCATTCGCAAACGAAGGGACCTTCGCCCACGCAGGTGGAATACGCCTTGATGACGCCGATCACGCGTTCGGGACGGAGGGCGGGAAGCCCGGCGCCGATGGGCGCGTAACTTGCGAGAGTGTTGGAAGAGGTGGTATAGGGATAAATGCCGAAGTCAAGGTCGCGCAACGCGCCGAGTTGCGCCTCGAAAAGCACCTTCTTCCCTTCCGCCTTTGCGTTTTTCAAAAAGGCGCCGGTATCGCACACGAAGGGAAGCAACTTCCTCGCGTACTTGTCGAGCCAAGCGTCGATCTCCTCAACGGAATAGGGCTCCGCGCCGTAAACGCCTTGAAGCAAAAGGTTTTTCCAATCCAAAATGTCCTTGACGTGCGCAAGCGCCTTTTCCTCTTGGAAAAGCTCGCCGAGCATCACGGTCTTCTTTTGGTACTTATCAGAATAAAAGGGAGCGATGCCCTGCTTGGTGGAACCGAACTTTTTGTCCTTCAAGCGGGCTTCCTCAAGCTCGTCCTGCTTGCGATGCCACGGAAACAAGATGGAAGCGCGATCGCTGATCTTCAAGTTTTCCGGCGTGACCGAGATCCCCTGAGCGCGCACGCCCTCGATCTCGTTCAAAAGGTTTTCGGGGTCCAACGCAACGCCGTTGCCAAGCACGTTGACCACCCCTTTGCGGAAGATGCCCGAAGGAAGCAAATGCAAGGCAAACTTGCCGTACTCGTTGATAACGGTATGCCCCGCGTTGCCGCCGCCTTGGTACCTGACCACCACGTCGTAATCCGACGTGATCAGATCGACCATTCTGCCTTTTCCCTCGTCACCCCAATCGATGCCGACGATCACACAATCTTTTTCCATAATCAGTCCTCGTATTTTTCGATGATCTTCTTCGCAAGTTCCACTTTTTCCATACGACGATTCATCGCTTGTTTTTCCATTTCCTTATGCGCTTCTTCTTCCGTGAGCCCCAACTTTTCGATCAAAAGGCACTTGGCGCGATTGACCAAACGGATGTCGGCGAGGCTCTTTTTGAGCCGATCGTTTTCATCGATAAAACTGCGGGTGCGGTTGAACGCGGCGCTGGTCATTTTGAGCGCAAGCCAAAACGCGGCGTGCGAGATGGGCTTTTCCACCGTGAAAATGCCGTAATCCTCCACCTTGGAAGCGATCTCATCCGCATATTCCCTTTTGACCAAAAGGATAACTTGGTTTGCCTTGTTGCCGATGACGTCCACCGCCAACCTTACGCCGTTTTCATCCGACAAAGGGGCGTTGATGACCAGGAGATCGTAAACGCGATCGATCAAAATGCGTCGCGCTTCCGACGAAGTCCTTACCGCAAGGATCTCCTCGACATTCAATTTCGCCAGATCCTCCCGAAAAAGATCGAGGTCGGAGAGGTTTGGCGTCACCACCAGCACGCTTCTCACGGGTTACAGCCTTTCGAATTCTTTTTTGGTGTAGCCGTCGGCGTCCTTTTCGTATTCTTCCGCAACCTTCTTCTTTTCGGCAACGTAGGCGGAAAGCAAAGTTTCGCCCAAAACTTCCTTTAAGAAGGCGCTGTTTTCCGCTTCCTTGACGGCTTCTTCGAAAGAAGCGGGGACGGACGCCGCTTTCACGTCGTTTGCCGTGAGCCCTTCCTTGATGCCTTCCAAGCCGGCGCGAAGCGCGAGGGCGACGGTCAAATAAAGGTTGCATGCGTTATCCGGCGCGCGCAAAGCGAGCTTTTTGCCCCCTTGCTTGTTGGTATAACGCATAAAGCTATCCCTCTTTTCATCGATGGCGATAGCGGTGATCTGTTTATAAGTAGCGAGGCGGTCGTAAGAACTCGGCACCGAATGCGCAAAGAGCGCGCACTCTCTTGCCCTTCTGCGTATGCCGGCGACAAACGCCTCCGCCACCGCGGATTGCGTCTCATCCGCAAAAACCGACTTCTTGCCCTTGCGGAGGTCAAAATTGATGGTCAAACCGTTGCCATGCTCGTTGGGAAGGGGCTTGGGCATAAAGGATGCGAAAAGCCCGTTGCGGGAAGCGATGGCTTTGACCACCGACTTAAAGATCACGTAATTGTCGCACGCTTCAAGGGGGGTACGCTCCACGAAGGTGATCTCGTTTTGCCCGGGGCCCTGCTCGTGATGAGAAGAGAGAGGGCTGATGCCGATCTCCTCCATCGTCAGGCAAATTTCACGCCTGACGTTTTCGCCCCTGTCGAGCGGCGCGATGTCGTAAGCGCCCGCTTTGTCCTGCGTGACGAAGGTGGGATCGCCGTTTTGATCGAGTTGGAAAAGATAAAATTCGCTGTCGGTGCCGATCTCGGAAGTAAAACCTTGCTCCTTCAAAAAAGCGACCGTATCCGAAAGAACCTTACGGGCGTCAAGCGGAAAACTCTTGCCCGAAACCGTTTGAAGAGAAGAAAGGAAACGTGCCACTCTGCCGTGTTGCGGACGCCACGGGAGGATGTGCACCGTGCCCATATCGGGAACCAGGCGGATCTCCGCTTCGGAGGGGAAGCCCGCTCCTTTGCCTTCGATGACCACGCCGTCCGAAAGGTGCTTCTCAAAATCGTCCGCCATGACCGAGACGTTTTTTTGCCGTCCCATCAAGTCCACAAAACTTAAGCGAATGAATTTTACGTCGCCTTCTTTGATAAAATCCGCGAAATCGTCGAAATCCACCATGGTTATGCCTCCTAATTGTTGGTATAGAGCCGTTTGTAGGGGTTTGAGCTATCCGGCGTCAGCAAATAAAAGTCGCCTTTGGTGAGCGCTGCGAACTCCGCACCGAATTCCTCGGCGTACTCCTTAATGTAAGGAGTAAATTCCGCCAGCTCTTGCCCTTCTACCCTTTTACATTTTATTTGTTTAGGTAATAAGGTGTCAAGCAAATGAGCCCGAACTAATATTTTACCTCCGTACATTCCCACGCCGGTGTAGTCGTCGATGGGATCCTTGACGTTTTCCTTGTTCAAAACGAGGATCAAACCGCCCGCCATATACTCGCCGAGGAAGCAACCCGCCCTGCCGCCGATGACGATGACGGGCTTCTTTTCGCCGTATTCTTTGATGTGGACGCCGGCGCGGTAACCGACGTTGTCCCTGACGAAGATCTTGCCGCCGCGCATCGCGTAACCGAGGGTATCACCCACCGAACCGAAAACCACGATCTTGCCGTCGTTCATCGTATCGCCGACGGCGTCTTGCCCGTTGCCGCGCACGCGGATCTCCGCCCCGTCCAAGTAAGCGCCGAGCGCGTTGCCCGGGGTGCCCTCGATGGTGACGACGCCGCTTTTTAAGCCGCAAGCGATAAAGCGCTCGCCGAGAACTTCCTTCAGCGTGGCATCGCCGCCCGCCGCTTTGATCGCATCGTTGATCTCTTTCGCCGCGTAAGTTTTTCCGTTAAATTTCATAATTCCCTCCGAGCGCCGCTCTTCTTTCCTCCTCGGGATAGAGCGACAAGTCGCGATCCGACAAAAGTTTCGTTATCTCCGCGTTTAAAATGGGGCGCTTCCTGCGAATGAAATCGGTCAGGATGCCGGCGCGCGTGGAATCACCGATCAAAATAAACCCTTTGATCACACCGTCTTCCGTATAAACGGCGCGGTAATCTTCTCCGGAGACCACCTCCGTTTTCTCTCCGACAAAAAGCCCCGCCGAAGTGATGCGCACGCCGAAAAGTTTGGTCGCATTCATCGGAATATCCGTCAAAAACGCGTTTTCTTCCCCCGCCATGTTCTTGCCCGCCGTTTTGCCGCCGAGGTAAGCGCTGGGGAACAGTTGCAACAGACGTTTGCCGCCGCCGACCGCTTCGTACGATTCGACGAGGTCGCCCGCGGCGTAAATATCCGCAAGGGAGGTTTGCATTTTTTCGTTTACGATCACGCCGCGGTTGATCTCCGCGCCGATCTCCTTGAGTAAGCCCACTTGCGGCCTGACGCCAAGCGCCAGCACCAAGATATCGAAGTCGATCTCTTCCCCGCTTGCGAAAACGGCCTTGTTGCCCTCAAAACGGTCAAGTGCGGCGTTCAAACGGAAGGTCACGATATCTTTGAGCCTCTCTTGCACGATCGCCCCCGCTTCGGGGGTGGTTGCCGCCGGAAGGGGACGGGGCGCCATATCCGCGACGACGATGTCGTCCGTGTACTCTTTGACTCCTTCCGCGCATTTCATACCGATAAGTCCCGCGCCCACGATCAGCACCTTGCCGCCCTTTTCAAGGTCGGCGCGCAATCCGAGCATATCGTCCATCGTGTAAAAGGTGTGCTTTTTCGCAACGCCGTCCAACCCCTTGATGGGCGGGACGAAGGACTTGGAACCCGTGGCGACGAGCAATTTGTCGTAAGGATAGGCTTTGCCGTCCGCAAGAACGGTCTTCTTGGTGGGATCGATCGCGGTCGCTTCGGCAAACACCGCCTTTACCCCCTTCTTCTCGTAGTAATCCTTCCCGCGGAAATAGAGGTTTTCATCCGCCGTTTTCTTTTCCAAAACGTAGGAGATCAACGGGCGGGAATACAAGGGGCGTTTTTCGCCGCAAAGTACGGTAATATCCGCATTTTTGTCAACGGATAAAATGCCTTCTATTGCGCCTTCCGTCGCTATGGAACCACCGATCAAAAGATATTTTTTCATATCACTTCTCCTCATAGACGATAGCGCCGTTGGGGCACTTTTGAACGCAAAGCGGCTCACCGAAATTGTTGTTCATACAAAGCTGGCACTTGTTTGCAGAGCCTTCCTTGGTAAGTCGCACCGCGCCGTAAGGGCAAACCATCACGCAGCTGCCGCAACCGACGCACTTCGTCTTATCCACCGTGACCGGACCTTCCGCCGTTTTGGTAAGCGCGCCCGAAATACACGCCGAAACGCAAAGCGGGTTTTCGCAATGGCGGCAGGAGACCGCAAAGGTGATCTTGCCATCCGTTTGCACTTTGACGTTGGGATCGATCTCCTTGTCCTTCAAGGCAAGGACGATGTTGCCGATGCCGCTGTTTGCGTACGCACATTCGTATTCGCAAAGATGACAGCCAAGGCACCATTCCTCTTTAACGTAGATCTTTTTCATATCAAACCTCCCCGGCGTGCTTGATGCCAAGCACTTGCAGTTCGCGCTCGTTCAAACCGACGCCCCTCAGCATCAAACGATTGCCGCGAAGCGCTTCGATGGAATTGATGCCCATGCCGCCCATCATCTCCTGGATCTCGTGATTCCAACCCGTAAGCATGTTGATCAAGCGTTCCGCCGCCAGGTCGGGGTTCAAACGTTTGACCAGATCGGGGCGTTGCGTTGCGATGCCCCAATTGCACTTGCCGAGGTTGCAGGTACGGCAGAGATGGCAGCCCATGGAGACCAGCGCCGCCGATCCGATATACACCGCGTCCGCGCCGAGGCAGATCGCTTTGACGACGTCGGAACTGCAACGGATGCTACCCGCGACCACCAACGAAACGTTATCACGGATGTTCTCTTCGCGCAACCTTTGGTCCACGCTGCCGAGGGCAAGCTCGATGGGGATGCCCACGTTGTCACGAATTCTCGTGGGAGCCGCGCCCGTACCGCCGCGGAAGCCGTCGATGGCTATGATGTCCGCGCCGCTTCTTGCAATGCCGCTGGCGATCGCCGCCACGTTGTGCACCGCCGCGATCTTGACGATGACGGGCTTTTTGTACTCCGTCGCCTCCTTGATGGAGTAAACGAGTTGACGGAGGTCTTCAATGGAATAAATGTCGTGATGCGGAGCGGGTGAGACCGCGTCGCTTCCCTCGGGGATCATACGAGTTTTGGAAACGTCGCCCACGATCTTAGCGCCGGGAAGGTGCCCGCCGATGCCGGGTTTTGCGCCCTGCCCGATTTTGATCTCAATGGCAGCGCCGCTTTCCAAATAATCCTTGTGCACGCCAAAACGACCCGACGCAACTTGCACGACGGTGTTTGCGGAATACTTGTAGAAATCCTTATGAAGTCCGCCTTCGCCGGTGTTGTAGTAGATGCCCAACTTTTCCGCCGCGCGGGCAAGCGCCGCGTGCGCGTTGTATGATATGGATCCGTAACTCATGGCGGAGAACATCACCGGCATCGAAAGTTTCAAGCGAGGCGGCAACTTAGTAACGATGTTGCCCTTTTCGTCGCGTTGAAGGGTTTGGGGCTTGGCGCCCAAAAACACGCGGGTCTCCATCGGCTCGCGCAAGGGGTCGATGGACGGGTTGGTCACCTGCGACGCGTTGATCAATATTTTATCGAAATAGACGGGGAACGGCTCGGGGTTGCCCATCGAGGACAACAAAACGCCGCCCGACTCCGCCTGCTTATAGATCTCGGTCAAATACTTTTGTTGCCAGTTTGCGTTGGGACGGAAAGAATTCTGGTTGGGCACGATCTTCAAAGCCTTGGTCGGGCACAAGCAAACGCAACGCTGACAATCCACGCACTTGGTGCTATCCGAGATCATTTTGCCGAAGCCTTCCTCGTAATGATGCACCTCGTTGGAACATTGCCTTTCACAAACGCGGCAATTCACGCATTTGTCGTAGTCGCGCACCACTTCAAAGGGCGCCACGTTGAAATCGATCATTGTTTGCCTCCTTTCACGCGGTATACGACGGGCTTGCCGCCTTCCGCGTAAAACATGTTGTCAAAGCTGGGGCAGACGCGACGGATCGCACTTTCCTCGCTTGCCATATACACCTTGTTCCCCTTTTCCGCAACGGCGAGAGAACGAAGTTTGAGCCTATCGTTGAGCGCCATCACGCCACCGTCAAAGCCCACGATGATGGAAAACGGCCCGGTGATAAGCTCGGATGAAAACACGTCGCGGAGGTAGGTTGCGCGCGCCCTTTCCTCTTCGGGCATGCGGTCGATCCTCTCCCAGAAGGGGGCTGCCACCACCTCGGCGCTTTCCTCAAAGGTCAAGCCCTTTTTGCGGGTAAGGTAATCCAAAATATAAGTGATGACCTCGGTATCGGTCAACAGAGTGCATTTGTAGCCGTACATTTCCATCGCGCGGCGATTGGCGTCGTAGGAACTGATCTCCCCGTTGTGTACGACGGAGAGCCCTAAAAGTCCGAAGGGATGCGCGCCGCCCCACCAGCCGGGGGTGTTGGTCGGATAGCGACCGTGCGCGGTGAAGAGGTAACCTTCGTAATCTTCCAACATATAAAACCTGCCGACGTCCTCGGGATACCCTACCGCCTTGAAGATGCCCATGTTTTTGCCGGAAGAGAAGATATACGCCCCTTTGATCTCGGTGTTTACCGCAAAGACCGTGCGGAACACGCACTCGTCCGCGCCCGTCTTTACAAAATCGATATACGCCTGCTTGGGGTAAACGAAGTAACGACGGATCTCGGGTTCGTCCACGATCTCGGGGATCTTTCTGGTCGGGATGTCCTCGGAAGAATCGATCTCGTAATAGCGGGATATATATTCCTCAAAATCCTTTCGCGCGCTGTGGATCGTGAAAAAAACGTGAAAGGCATAAAGATCCTTTTTGTCGGGATAGATCCCGTAGCAGGCAAAGCCGCCGCCCAAACCGTTGGAACGGTCGCGCATCACCGCGATGGAATCCACGATGTCCTTCCCCGAAAAACGCGCTCCCGTCTTGTCGAAGATGGCGGAAATCGCACATCCTGCCGGTATTCTGTACTCTCCTTCTAACAACATACTTTCACCTCTTTTTCGGATGCTCTCCGAAAGAATAAAACAAAAAAGCGCCCGTTCCGAAATGCCGATTCGCGCAGGAAACTCCATGCCGACACTTCGGAACGAACGCCTTTGTTCGTATATACGGATTATAGCTCCGCATCCCCCCTTTGTCAACGGTTTCGGAAAAAATTTTTCGGTTTTTTTATAAATTTCTCCCTAAATAAAGGGCATTTATAACGATATTAAACGGCGTTTATCAAAACGGTCTTCCCGGAAAAAATTCTCAAAAATTTTCAAAAAAATATCGAAAAACCTCTTGACAAGCGCTTTTGGCGGTGCTAAATTATGAGCATTAGAAACAGCAAAGGCGCTGCGGAGTATTCCGTGGCGCCCTTTTTCGTATATAAGGCTGTTTCGACAAAAAAAAGAACAATATGGATAAGGAGGATTTCAATATGAAAAGCGTACCTGAAACATTCGGATCATTGGTGTTTGGCAACGAGGTGATGCGCGAGCGTCTTCCTAAGGACACCTACAAAGCACTGCAAAAGACCATCCAAAAAGGCCTTGAGCTTGACAGAAGCGTTGCGGACGTCGTCGCCAATGCGATGAAGGACTGGGCGACCGAGCACGGCGCCACCCACTTCACCCACTGGTTCCAGCCGATGACCGGCGTGACGGCGGAGAAGCACGACAGCTTTATCTCCCCCACCAAGGAAGGCAACGTGATCATGGAATTTTCAGGCAAGGAACTCGTTCGCGGCGAGCCGGACGCTTCCTCCTTCCCCTCGGGTGGCCTTCGCGCTACCTTCGAGGCGCGCGGTTACACCGCTTGGGACCCCACGAGCTACGCGTTTATTAAGGATAAGTGCTTGTACATCCCCACCGCGTTTTGCTCCTACGGCGGCGAAGCCTTGGACAAAAAGACCCCGCTTCTCCGCAGCATGGAAGCCATCAACAAGCAAGCGCTCCGCATCTTGAAGCTTTTCGGAAACGAGGACGTTACCAGCGTCAAAACGACGGTCGGACCGGAACAAGAATACTTCCTGATCGACAAAGCGCTGTATGAAAAGAGAAAGGATCTTATTTATACCGGCAGGACACTTTTCGGAGCGAAACCGCCCAAGGGTCAAGAGCTTGAAGACCATTACTTCGGCGCCATCAAGACCCGCGTGCAAGAGTTCATGAACGAACTCAACGAGGAACTTTGGAAGCTTGGCATCCTTGCGAAGACCGAGCACAACGAAGTTGCCCCCGCCCAACACGAACTCGCCCCGATCTTCACCACCACCAACATCGCTACGGATCACAACCAACTTACGATGGAACTGATGCGCAAGATCGCCGCGAAGCACGGCATGGTCTGCTTGCTCCACGAAAAGCCTTTTGCAGGCGTGAACGGCAGCGGCAAGCACAACAACTGGTCCATCTCCACCGATACGGGAA
Organism: Clostridia bacterium; assembly: GCA_017615495.1. Lineage (GTDB taxonomy): Bacteria > Bacillota > Clostridia > Christensenellales > CAG-1252 > CAG-1252. Next base: position 1,300 of record JAGAAA010000067.1, on the reverse strand, counting down.
TCAACCTTTTGGAACCGGGCGATACGCCGGATGAAAACGCGCAATTCCTTTTGTTCCTCGCCGCGGTCATCAAGGCGGTGGACGAATATCAAGACTTGCTTCGCATCTCGGTAGCCAGCGCCGGCAACGACCACCGCTTGGGCGCCAACGAGGCGCCGCCCGCAGTCGTTTCCATCTTCCTCGGTGACGAACTCCAAGGCGTGTTGGACGCTATCGAGCAAGGCAAGCATTACGACAAGAAGCAACGCAAGCAACTTAAGATCGGCGTGGACGTCCTTCCGAAGTTCCCGACCGATACGACGGATAGAAACAGGACTTCCCCCTTCGCCTTCACCGGCAACAAGTTCGAATTCCGTATGCTTGGCTCCAACGCTTCCATCGCCTGCGCGAACATCATCTTGAACACCGCCGTGGCGGAAGAGCTTTCGGATTTTGCCGATTACCTTGAAAAGGCGGAGGACTTCACCTCTTCGTTGAACGCCCTCGTCCGCAAGGTCATCACCGAGCATAAGAGGATCATCTTCAACGGAAACGGCTACGACGACGAGTGGATCAAGGAAGCGGAAAAGCGCGGGCTTATGAACCTTAAGACCACGCCGGACGCCCTTCCTTACTACGTTTCCGAAAAGAACCTCGCCCTCTTCAAGAAGCAAGGCGTCTTTACCGAAACCGAGGCGCGCGCCCGTTACGAGATCGCCCTTGAAAACTACTGCAAGGTGATCCACATCGAAACCTTGACAGCCCTTGGGATGTTGAAATCCGACATCCTGCCTTGCGTAAGCGCTTACCAAAAGGAAGTTGCCGACATCATCAGCGCGAAGGAAAGCTATCAAGCAAGCGCGAAATATGAAAAAGCAACCTTAAAGAAGTTGTCCGAAGGCACCGACGCCCTTTACGATGCGACCGTCGCTTTGGAAGAAGCTGTGGAGAAAGCGGAAAAGATGACCGACTACTCCGAGATCTCCTTCTTCTGTAAAGACGTGTTGATCCCCGATATGGCAAAGGCGCGCGCCATCGCCGACGAACTTGAAACGATCGTACCTGCCGAGAAATGGCCCTACCCCTCCTACGGAGATTTGCTCTTCTCGGTGAAATAGTTATAGGAGAAAACAATTATGATGACAGTTGAATTTTGGTTTTTGATCGGCGCAGCGCTGGTATTTTGGATGCAGGCCGGATTCGCTATGGTGGAAACGGGTTTCACCCGCGCCAAGAACGCCGGTAACATCATTATGAAAAACTTGATGGACTTCTGCATCGGCACGGTGGTCTTTTCCCTCCTCGGCTACACGCTGATGAT
>JAGAAA010000066.1 GCA_017615495.1 Clostridia bacterium | reverse complement strand
TCAGCATCGCTTGGTTGATCTCCGCGCCGCGTTTAAGCTTTTGATAACGCTTAAAAAGCTTTTGCGCGTACTCGTTGGGGCGAAGGATGGGGTCAAGCCGGATGGTGCGTTCGCAGTTGGCGTAGTAATCGAAAACCGTCACTTCGCGGTCACGCGGCTTGATCTTGTAAAGATTGCTTGTGATGAGCTCCGCAAAAATGCGTATCTCTTCGGCTTTGCTTTCGTCCTTGATCTTTTCCGAAATGACGTCAATGGAATTTTTCGCTTTTTTCACGGCGAGATTCAAGGCGTGTTCAAGGGCTTTTGTCGCTGCCTTAACGCGAGATTCTCTGTCGGCGGAGGAATAGACCTCGTCGGCGGAATCGTTTAAGGAATCCCGTTTTTCCACAGGCGCAAAGGGGTAATGATAGGGGTAAAAGTCCATCGGAGACGTCGAGACGCAAGGATAGTAATAGGGGGAAGAAGGAAGGTTGCAAAAAGCCTTTGCTACTCGCGCCACCCCTTCGGGGGTGAGGGAGCCGTTTTCCGACGCGATCTGCAAAATGGTCTTAGCCGTTGGGACGGAAGCGCCCGCAACCCCTTTGACGAGGACGTCCTTGTATCCCGTCGTTTCAACGGAGCTAAGCAGGGCGGAAACAGCCCCTTCGTCACCGATAAAAGGTTTGTTTTGTTCGGGCGGGAGGTACCTCGCGCCGATCATGATTTGTCGTTTTTGCTTTTCATCCGGAATGAGCTTATACAAGGAGTCCAACACGCGGCGCTCCTTGTTCAGCAATATTAAATTGCTGTACCTGCCCATCAGTTCGCAAACGAGGAAGAATTCTTCGTCGTCAAACATCTCGTTCCTGGCGGATAAACGGATCTCAACGATGCGGTCGTTCGCGATGGTCTTTACTTCTTTAATGACAGCCGAGCCCACGTGCTTTCTGAGGATCATCAAGAGGGGCGGGGCGGCGTACGGATTTTCCTTTTTGACGGTGGTCAAATGAATGCGCGGACTGTTGGGATTGGCGCTGATCACAAGAAGAAGATTGGTCCGTCCGTTGTAGACGCTGACGGTGATCTCATCCTTTTCCGGCTGGCATATCCGGCGTATTTTACCGCCCGCGAGTTTGGCGTTAAGCTCCTCAGCGACGGCGTTTAAAGTGATATAATCGCTTGGCATATCTGAATTTTAGCACACGGGCGTTATTATTATCAAGAATAAAACGAAAATAGTTGCAAGCGGGAATATATTTATGTTATTATTTATTTTGCAATTCTATACGGAGGAATAATCATGAGCAACCAAAACATTTTAAAAGTATCCGTCAAATGCGGTAAAGACACCAAGGAATTCGACCTTCCTTACGAGTTGAAAAAGTCCCCTTTGACCGAGGTCTATTCTTTTGTCGTCGACGGCGACCTGTGGAACGTTTGTTCCGATTGCGCGTTTATTGCCAACAAGGGCAAGTTCAACGTGCTTGGCTTCAGAAAGGGTCACGCCCCGCGTTCGGTTATTGAAAACAATTACGGCAAAGACGTCTTTGTCGCCGACACCGAAGAAGTTGTCGTCAACGAGATCTACAACGCTTTGATGGAAACCAAAACCATCAATGCCGAGCGTTTGGCGATGCGCCCCGCGCTTGACGTTTCCAAACTCGAAAACGGCAAGGTGGAGTTCAGCCTTACCGTCGCTTATCTCCCCGAAGTTACCGACCTTAAGTACACCGGTCTTGACATCGAAAAGGTCATTCCCGACGTGGACGGCGCGGTGGAAAGGGAGATCGCTGCGGCGCGTGACAGAGCAGGGTATTGGAACGCCGTTGAGCGCGTAGCCAAAAACGGCGACCAACTCAACCTTGACTACAGCGGTTCCATCGACGGCGTCAAGTTTGACGGCGGCACGGCGGAAAAGCAAAACCTCGTGCTTGGCAGCGGCAGCTTTATCCCCGGTTTTGAGGATCAACTCGTCGGCACCAAGGCGGGCGACTCCAAAGACGTGGTCGTAAAGTTCCCCGAGGATTATCACGCGGAGAATCTTGCCGGCAAGGAAGCGGTGTTTGCTTGCAAAGTCAATTCCATCAGTGAAAAGGTGCTCCCCGAACTTGACGACGATTTCGCTAAGGACGTCAGCGAGTTCGACACCTTCGACGCTTACAAAGAGGACGTCCGCAAGAAGGCGGAAGAGCGCGAAGTCAAAAACGCCGAGATCGCAACTTCCAACCGCATCATCGAAACCATCGTGAAGGCCAACCCGATCGAGATGTCCGAAGCCCTCATCGAAAACCGCGCTTATCGTATGCTTCAAGATATGAAGACCCGCATGGAAAGCCAAGGAATCCCCTTCGCTACCTATATGCAGTATATCGGCAAGACCGAGGCGGATATGATCGAAGGTTACAAAGCGGAGGCGAAGGAACGTGAAATTACTCGTTTCATCATGAATTACGTCGTCGAAAAAGAAAACATTCAAGTCACGCAGGCTGATTTTGACGCGGCGATCGAAGTCAGGGCTGCTTCCGCAGGCAAGAAAGCGGGCGACTACAGACGCAATATGTCGCAGGACGAGGCTGATTACATCTTGAATACCTTGATGACGGATAAGCTCATCAAATTCCTTTCGGATAACAACAACATCAAGTAATAATCGGCGTCGATCTGTCAATAAAATAAAAAGCGAGGTAGAACTATGGAAAAGAAAAATTCAAATTTGGTAATTCCTATGGTTGTTGACCAAACCACTCGTGGGGAAAGGTCTTACGATATTTACTCTCGTTTGCTTGAGGATCGCATCATTTTCCTTTCCGGCCCCATCAGTTCGGAAGTGGCAAACCTTGTGATCGCACAATTGATCTATTTGGAAGCGAAGGATCCCTCGAAGGATATCTTCCTTTATATCAACAGCCCGGGCGGCAGCGTCAACGACGGTTTGGCGATCATCGACACGATGAATTACATCAAGTGCGACGTCAACACTATTTGCATCGGCAGCGCCATGAGCATGGGCGCGTTGATCCTTGCTTCCGGCGCGAAGGGCAAGCGCTATGCGCTTCCCAATTCCGAGATCATGATCCATCAGGTTTTGATCTCCGGCGGTCTTTCGGGTCCGGCGACAGATATTGAAATTTACACCAAGAACCTCCTTCGCAACAAGCAGCGTTTGAACACCATCTTGAGCGAGAGGAGCGGGCAACCCTACGAAAAGGTTTGCCAAGACACCGAGCGCGACAACTTTATGACGGCTGATCAGGCGCTTGAGTACGGATTGATCGACAAGATCTATTATAACCGTTGATCGGAGGCAGGATGTCAGTTAGAATCGAAGAACAAAACGTATGCGCTTTTTGCCAAAAGCGTTCCGGCGAAGTCCGCAGGATGATCGGTAGCAAGACCGGCGTGTTTATCTGTGACGAATGCGTGCGCGCTTGCAACGATATTTTGCGCGGCGAGGTGGGGGAGAAGCCCGTCTTCAAAGAAGACGAACTTCCCACTCCGCGTGAGATCAAGGAAAAGCTTGACGAGTACATCGTTGGGCAGGAAGAAGCCAAAAAGACTCTTTCCGTCGCCGTGTACAACCACTATAAGCGCATCAACAAAAAGATGGATTCTTCCGACGGCGTTGTTTTGGAAAAGAGCAACGTTCTTTTGCTTGGCCCGACGGGCAGCGGCAAGACCCTTCTCGCCAAAACGTTGGCGGGCATCTTGAACGTGCCGTTCGCCGTGGCGGACGCAACCACTCTTACCGAGGCCGGTTACGTTGGCGAAGACGTGGAAAACATCCTTTTGAAGTTGATCCAAGCGGCAAATTACGACATCAAGCTCGCGGAGCGCGGCATCGTCTATATCGACGAGATCGACAAGATCTCCCGCAAGAGTGAGAACGTAAGCATCACTCGCGACGTCAGCGGCGAAGGGGTGCAGCAAGCCCTTTTGAAGATCATCGAAAGCACCGTTGCCAGCGTGCCCCCGCAGGGCGGCAGAAAACATCCGCAACAAGAGTGCTTGCAGATCGATACGACCAACATCCTGTTTATTTGCGGCGGCGCTTTCGTCGGTTTGGATAAGATCGTTGATAAGCGCAAGTCCACCACCGGCCTCGGTTTCGGCGCGTCCGTTGCCGCAAAAACGGAAAGCGGCTATGCCGATATGATCAAGGACGTTCAACCCGATGATCTTATCAAGTACGGTTTGATCCCCGAATTCGTGGGCAGGGTGCCCATCGTGGTAGGGCTCAACGCTTTGGACGAAACCGCTTTGATCAAAATTTTGACCGAGCCCAAAAATGCGTTGACCAAACAGTACAAGAAGTTGTTCGGCTTTGACCACGTTGACCTCGATTTTGAAAAAGACGCGATCAGCGAAGTTGCAAAAAAGGCGATCGCTCTTAAAACGGGCGCGCGCGGGCTTCGTTGCATTTTGGAAGACGTGATGCTTGACGTTATGTACAAGATCCCCGGCTCTTCCGACGTGGAAAAAGTTATCATTACCGCAGATGCGATCAAGAAGATCGCGGCGCCGACGGTCGTTTATAAGAAAACGGCGTAATTTTTTGGAGTACCTAAGATGAGCGAAAACGACGTCACTTTAAGCGAGCAGACCTCACTCAAGGATTCTTATCCCGTTTTGGTGGGTTTTTCAAAGGCGATCCTTCCCGACACCGACGTAGCGATCAATATCGAAAAGCCGATGTTTGAGGAGAAGTACGCCTCTCTTCTCGTGAGCGGCGCCAACATCGCCACCACCGACCGTTTGCCCGACGGCAGTTTGATCGGTACGATGATCATGATCCATTACACCAAGGAGCATGACGGCGTTTATACCGTCATCGGTCGTTCCTTGATGCGTGTTAAGCTTGAAGAGATCTCTCTTTCGGACGGCATTTACTACGCAAAACTCGTCAGTTACCCTTACGAAAAAGATTGCGACGACGATACCATCGCGGCGTACGCCAACATCATCAGCACGTCGGTGACCCGCTTGGCTTCGGGGGATAAGGAAGGCAAGATCTACAAGGAGATCCCGCCGTTTTTCCTGCAAGACCCTGATCGTTGGATCAACTCTTTCGGTCCGGCGTTCAAAAACGCGGATACCAATCTTTTGTTTTACGCCAAAAAACTTTCCGAACGTTTGGAGCATCTTGCCGTTGCGATAGGGGTGCAACTCGATCGCTACAAGATCAAGGAAGAGATCGAAAAGAAAATTCAAGACAACATCGAAAAGAGCCAGCGCGAGTATTACCTCAGAGAGGAACTTAAGGTCGTAAATGAGGAACTTTACGGCAGCGACGACGAGCGCGCTAAGTACGAAAACGCCATTGCGGAGCTCAACGCTTCGGATGAAGTGAAGGATAAGCTCACGCGGGAACTCAACAAAATGATGACCTTGCAGGCGGGCAGCCCCGAAAGCTTTGTCAGCAAGAATTACATCGACACCGTTTTAGCCTTGCCGTGGGGCAAGTTCAGCGAGGAAAACCGCGACATCAAGCGTGCGCGCGAAGTCCTCGAAGAGGACCATTACGGCATTCAGGACGTCAAGGATAGGATCATCGAGTATCTCGTCGTACATAACCTCAGTGATGGCAACGTGACCAACATCCTTTGCTTGGTGGGGCCTCCGGGCGTGGGCAAAACCTCCATCGCGGCTTCCATCGCAAGGGCTCTTGGCAGAAAGTACGTTCGCGCAAGTTTGGGCGGCGTGCACGACGAAGCGGAGATCCGCGGTCACCGTCGTACCTACATCGGTTCTATGCCGGGTAGGATCATCGCCGGCATCAAAAACGCGGGGACTTCCAATCCCGTCTTCCTTTTGGATGAGATCGACAAGCTTGGCGCCGATTACAAGGGCGACCCCTCTAACGCGCTTTTGGAAGTTTTGGATCCGGCGCAAAACTCCACTTATCAGGACCATTATATCGACCTCCCGTTCGATTTGTCCAAGGTGATGTTCATCACCACGGCAAACACCTTGCAAACGATGTCCAAGCCCCTTTTGGACAGAATGGAGATCATTGAGCTCGGCAGTTATCTTCCGGAGGAGAAACACCTTATTGCGGTCAAATTCTTGATCCCCAAGCAACTTAATAACTATCATCTCTCGGCGGAGCAGGTGAGTATCACCGACGCTGCCATCGACAAGATCATCCGTTTTTACACCCGCGAAGCGGGCGTGCGCCGTTTGGAACAACTTATCGGCAAGATCCTTCGCAAAGCCGCCGTTGCTGTGGTGGAAAAGGATGAACAAGTCCTCGTGGACGAAAAAGACGTCGAGGAATATCTCGGCATTCCCAAATTTACCGAATCCGACGCCTTCTTGCAAGATAGAGTGGGTGTCGTACACGGGCTTGCCTGGACGGAAAACGGCGGCGAAATGCTTGACGTTGAAAGCCTGTTGATGAAAGGTAAGGATAAAAAGATCGTCACCGGCAACCTTGGCAACGTGATGAAAGAATCGGTGGAGATCGCGCTTTCCAACGCGCGCGAGTACGCGACGGAGAAACTTGGCAAAGAGATCGATCTTTCCGAAAAAGATCTGCACGTGCATTTCCCGGACGGCGCGGTGCCCAAGGATGGGCCTTCCGCCGGATGCGCCATTTCCACGGCGATCCTTTCCACAATGCTCGGGACGCCGGTCAAAGGTGACTACGCCATCACGGGCGAGCTTTCGCTCGTCGGGCGGGTTATCCCCATCGGCGGCGTCAAGGAAAAGTGCGTGGCTGCGCTTCGCAACGGCATCAAAAAGGTCATCCTTCCCGCGGAAAACAAAAAGGACGTCACCGCCATTCCCGAAACGCTGCGCGAACAATTGCAGTTTACATACGTTGAACGCATCGAAGAAGTCTATAAGATCTTGCTTGGCTTATGATTATCAAAAACGCGGAATACGTGACGAGCATCGTCTCCAAAAAGCTGTTTGAAGCGGACGCGCCGGAAATCGCCATCGCTGGCAGATCCAACGTCGGCAAAAGTTCGTTTATCAATATGCTCACCAATCGCAAGAAACTTGCGCGTTCCTCCTCCGAGCCGGGGCGTACGCGTATGCTCAATTATTTTTCCGTCAACGGCGGGGAACTCTTTTTGGTGGACCTCCCGGGGTACGGTTACGCAAAGGTCACGGATAAGGAAAAAAACGCTTGGAAAGGGCTCATTGAGTTTTATTTGCAACAAAGCAAAAACCTTAAATTCGTCTTTTTGATCGTGGACGTGCGTCACGAGCCTTCCGACCTTGATCTTCAACTCGCTTCTTATTTGAATTATTATCAGATTCCCTTCGTGCTTGTCGCAACCAAGGCGGACAAACTTTCCAAATCCGCCGCGAAAGCCGCTTTGAACGTGGTTGCCAAAGGCTTTGAAGTAAGCCCAGAGGAAGTCTTGCTCGTTTCCTCTTTGACGGGCGCCGGGCGCGACGCGGTGCTTTCCGCCATTTCAAACCGTATTTAAGACACTTTTAAACGCCTCCTATCATATATTTCAGTAGTGATTATCAAAGGAGGTAATTTTATGTCATTTTCTAACAACGTTCGTCCCGACCGCATGCCGGGCCCCATCGTTGGGAATGCGGCGAACGGTCTTTGCGAAAAAGTCTGTATTGAAGTTAAAAAAGTTTTCGACGCCTGTATCAAACAAGAGACCCTGACCGATCAAACCATCGAGTTGGAGAGCACGACGCCCGCGGACGTTGCCGAGCCATTCGTCTTTGTGGGCGCAAGAAGTTCCGCTTCGGTCGGCGCCATTCAAAACCTCGTCGTCACTCCCACGGCGGAAACTCCGGGGTGCAGCAGGGTGCAATGCGACGTGGCGATACCGATGCAAGTCAATTTTACCGACGCAAACGGCGTGCAAGCGGTGGGCGCGGGTACGTTGACCCTTTCGCGCGACGTGATCTTGCGCGTGCCCGAACCTTCGGTCATTCCCTACGAGATCGTCGCCGTCGTAAACGCGGTATCGGCGGAAGGCAGTTACACGGGGGACGCCGAATTCTCCGTCACCCTTTGCGTAACGGTCATTTTAAAGGTGGTGATGGACGTCGAACTCTTGGTGCCGTCCTACGGCTATTGCTACATACCCCCTTGCCAAGAGTATCAGGAAGAGATCTGCGAAGGCTTCTTTGATCTGCCGCTCTTTCCGAGATAACGCCGCAAATAACCCGCGTTCGTATCAAAATCCTTGAAAACGCGCGCGGGTTATGATACTATAATACTATGATTTATTCCATCTCGGACCTTCATCTCGGCACTTGCGTGGACAAGCCTATGGACGTCTTCGGCAAGAAGTGGGAAGGTCATTTTGACAAGATCAAGGAAGATTGGCTGAAAAAGGTCAAGGCGGAAGACGTAGTGCTTCTCGCCGGGGATCTTTCGTGGGCGATGACCATTGACGAAGTCAAAGAGGATCTTGCCGCCATCGCCGCGCTTCCCGGTAAGAAGGTTTTGCTCAAAGGCAACCACGATTATTGGTGGCAGTCCTTGGCAAAAGTAAAAGGGGTGCTTCCGGAAGGCGTCTACGTCGTGCAAAACGACGTTTTGCGCATCGGCAAGTATCTGTTTTGCGGCAGCCGCGGTTGGACGACGGAATCCGACGCGGAGGAAGACAAAAAGATCTACGAACGCGAATTGATCCGCTTGGAACTTTCGCTTTCCGCAATGAGCAAGATCAGGGAAGAGGGCGACGTCGTGGTCGGCATGACGCACTATCCGCCCTTTGGCGTGACGCTTGCGTCCACGCGCGTGACGGAACTCTTTAAAAAATACGGCGTAGAGAAGGTGGTTTACGGCCACCTGCACGGAAACGCTTACGCAAAACGCAAAGTTTTTTTGGACGGCGCAACTTACTTTTTGACAAGCTGCGACCTCGTCGATTTCAGCTTGGTGGAAGTAGCCGATTGACCCATCCACTTTTATCCACTTAGCCCCGAAAAATTGTTTTTCGGCAGCAAAAAATGTTTTGGGAGAAGTTTTTTCTCCCTCTTTTTTTGCCGTTTTGTCACTTTTGCGAAAAAAATATCCACCGATAACCACCATATAAAACACTATATATTGTGTTTTTACGAATATAACGGCACAAGATATGCTTTTCTTAAAAAAATATTAAAAAATTTTTAAAAAAAGGTGGACGAAAGTGGATGAAAAGTGCTATTATATGTACAAGGAGGAATGGCACTTGAGAAAATTCATCGGCGGTACTTACAAATATCAGATCGACGCGAAGGGCAGAGTCAGGATCCCCGCAAAGATCAAATCGCTCTTGGGCGATAATCTTTGGATCTGCATCGGCGATCAGGAGAATTTGGTCATCTACACCGAAGAGATGATGGACCAGATCTATGATAAGTACGCGCGTATGGAAGTGACCGACCCCGAATACGTAAAACAACGTTATATCTTTGCGAATATGTTTCAATTTGTTCCGGACAGTCAGGACAGATATCAGATTCCGCAGATCTTGCGCGACACCTTGGGGCTGAAGGACGAGGCGCTCTTCATCGGTATGGCAAACAAGCTTGAGATTTGGAGAGAGGACGTCTACTACGAAACCCTCGCAAAGGATAATCCCACCAAGACGATCCGCCGCTTAGAGAAAAGCAAATGAGCGAATTTCGTCACGCTCCGGTGATGCTTGACGAGGTGATCGAGGGGCTGCAAATCAAACCGGACGGAAGCTATCTCGACTGCACCCTCGGCGGAGGCGGTCACAGCTCGGAGATCTTAAAAAGGTTAAAGGGCGGCAAGCTTTACGCGGTGGACAAGGATCAAGATGCGCTTGCCTTTGCAAAAACGCGACTCGGAAGCGCTCCGACCTACATTCATTCGGATTTCAAAGAAGCAATAGCTTCTTGGGAATATGAAAAATTAGACGGAATATTGATGGACCTCGGCGTTTCATCCTACCAGTTGGATACGCCGGAACGCGGGTTTTCCTACCGCTTTGACGCTCCGCTCGATATGCGAATGGACGCAAGCGCAAAACTGACGGCTTACGAGGTCGTAAACGAATATTCCCAAAAGGAACTGACCGACATCCTTTTCAAATACGGCGAAGAGCCCTATGCGAAAAAGATCGCGGCAAACATCGTGAAGGAAAGGGCAAACGCTCCGATCAAGAGCACCCTCGAACTTGTAAAACTCATTGAAAAAAGCATCCCGCCCAAAGTACGCTACGGCGGCTCGCATCCGGCAAAACGCGTCTTTCAGGCGATCCGTATCGAAGTAAACGGGGAACTTGCCGGGCTGTACGAAGCCATCCTCGCGGCGATCAAGTTGTTGAAGCCGGGCGGCAGGATCGCGGTCATAACTTTCCATTCGTTGGAAGACCGCATCGCAAAACAAGCATTCAAATACGCGGAACTGCCTTGCATCTGTCCGCCCAAATCGCCCATTTGCACTTGCGGCAAAGTAAGCGAGATTGAAATCATCACAAAAAAGCCCATTCTTCCGAGTGAAACGGAGATGGAAGCAAACCCGCGATCCAAGAGCGCAAAGCTCCGCGTCGCACAAAGAAAGGAATAAAATTAAAAGGAGAGAATACAATGTTGGTGAGCGAACGTGAAAGAACCGCCTACGGCGCGGAATACGATTACGCATCCTTACGTAACGATCGTTACGGTCGTTTTGATTACGAAAGATCGTATGAAGAAGACCGCAATCGCACGTCTCCCTCTTATCGTGATTCTCTGATGAACTCCCTTGAAAGACCCGCAACGAGAAGCCGTTTGGAGAGGGCGGATGACGACCGCTACGGATTCTATATGGCGAATATCAGCGCCGGAGAAAACAATTACGACCGTTTTTGGGATGAAAAGCATAGGGCGGAGCAAAAAGAAGCCGCCGTCAATCCCAAAAGACGCTTTGCGTTTATGATGACTTATATTGTGGTCGCCGTCGTGGCGTTGATCGCCGTGACCCTTTCCGTCGTCGGTTTGGGTGACAAAAAGACCACCGTCGTCAAAACCATCGAAACGGAAAAAGCCATTGCAAGCGCCGAAGTGCAAACCGAGGGCGCGCCGGTGGGTATCGTCGCGTCGGAAGGCGAAGTTACCGAGCCCGTCGCAGGCGGTGAAAACTACATTATGTTGAAAAACGGTGAATTGGTGGCGATCGAAGCGCCGCAAAGAGCCGAGCAGGCAAAAGAGGAGGAAAAAGGTTTCGACGGGTTCTGTACCTGGTTGAACGAGGTGTTCGGAGGCTGATAACGGCTTGAACTTACCATCACAAATATCAATCAAAAGAAGGTTATTTGCAATTATGATGCTGATAACCTTTATTTTTTTTATCGTAGGCGGAAAACTCGTCTATCTTCAGATCGTCAAAGGGAAGTCCTTGCAGGCAAAAGCGCTTGATCAATGGACGCGTGACGTGCCGCTTGGCGCAGTCAGGGGACAAATTTGCGATTGCAACGGGGTGGAACTTGCGGGCTGTAATACGACTTACACGCTGTACGTGCGTCCCAACGCTACCGAAAACAAGCAAAAAACCGCGGAAGCGATAGCGCAGACCCTCTCTTTGGACTATGAAAAAGTGCTTGAAAAGGTCTCCAAAAAAGGCGTATCCGAAGTGACCGTCGCCAAAAAAGTTTCCAAAGAGCAGATGCTGTGTTTGATCGCATCCGGCGAAAAGGGGATGTACTTCAGCAGGGACGTCGAACGGTATTATAAGTACGGAAATTACCTTTCGCAACTGCTCGGATTCGTCAACGCGGACGGGGACGGGCAAGCGGGACTGGAAAGCTACTACAACGATTATTTAAAGGGGCAGGACGGCAAGGAACTCACCCAAACCGACCTCGTCGGCAGAGAGCTCAACGGCGAGATATCTTACCTCCCCGCAACGGACGGATTAAACCTGCGTTTGACCATCGATGCTTCCATACAATTTTTTGCTGAAAATGCCGTAAATTCCGCACTTTCCGAATATTCGGCAAAGAGCGCAAACTGCGTTGTGATGAATGCAAAAACAGGGGCAATCGCGGCAATTGCGCAGGCTCCGTCCTTTGACTTAAACAATGTGGACAGAAGCAACGTTGACGCCCTTTTTGAGAAGATGAAGCTCAATGCGTTGACCTCGGTTTACGAGCCGGGTTCCACCTTCAAAATATTGACGACGGCGATTGCTTTGTCCCTTGGCGTTGTCAGTGAAAAAGACCGCTTTTACTGCGCCGGCGGCAAGGTGGTGGACGGCAAGAGGATCCGTTGCTGGAAGTCCGTCGGGCACGGCAGTCAAACATTTGCCGAAGGGGTTCAAAACAGTTGCAACTGCGTGTTTATGGAACTTGCGGAACGCATCGGCGTGGAACGCATGTACTCTTACTTTGTAAAATTCGGTCTAACGCGCAAAACGGGCATCGATTACTTGGGTGAGACCTCCTCGATCCTTTTGAAAAAGGATCAAGTCAAACTCGTGGACGCCGCGCGCATCGGCTTCGGGCAGGCGATCGCCATCACGCCGATGCAACTCATCGTAGCTACGGCGGCAGCCGTCAACGGCGGTAAGATCGTCACGCCGTACTTGATGCAGTCCGTCTTGGACAGCCGAGGGCGGGAAGTCATCCGAAATTACCCCACAGAGGGGGAAAGGGTTATTACCGAAAGCACCTCCGCCACCGTGCGAAAACTGTTGAAAAACGTGGTTTCTCTCGGCAGCGGTAAGCTTGCGGGCGTGGCAGGGTATTCCATCGGCGGCAAAACGGGCACGGCGCAAAAGTATCAAAACGGCGCTATTGCTTCGGGCAAGTACGTTTCCTCCTTTATCGGTTTCAGCACGGTGGAAGACCCCGAGTATATCGTTTATTTTATGGTCGACGAGCCGCTCGGCTACCGTTATTACGGTAGTTTGGTCGCCGCGCCTTACGTCGGACAGATCTTTTCAAAGATCTTTGAGTACAAACAGATCAAACCCACGGAAGAAATCAAAACTTTCACCTATCGTGAAATGCCCGACCTTTGCGGCTTGACCGCTGGAAACGCCATCAAGACGGTGAATTCCCTCGGCTTGCATTTTGAACTCGACGGGACGGGCGGCTCGGTCATCGCACAATACCCGCAAAAAGGGGAGATCATCAATGACAACACGATCGTATTGATCGCTTTATCGGAGGAATGAACGTGAAAATTACCAAATTGCTTGAAAACGTAGCGGTCAAAAAGGTGCTTAACTGTCGTGACGTTGATATCTCAAACGTATCTTGCGACAGCCGTTCGGTCACGAAAAACACGCTGTTCGTCTGCCTTTCGGGCGAAAGACACGATGGACACGACCACGTTCCGGAGGCGGAAGAAAGGGGCGCCGTCGCCATCCTTACCGCTCGAGAAATCGAAAGTCCGCTTCCGCAGTTCGTCGTGGAAAACTCTCGCGCCGCGCTTGCCGTCGTTGCCGGAAATTTTTATGGCAACCCTGCTTCCAAAATGAAACTGATCACCGTCGTAGGCACCAACGGGAAAACTTCGGTGACCGAAATATTATCGGAGATATTCTTTTTTGCGGGGCATTCCGCCGCGACGATTGGCACCCTCGGTTACAAGATAGGCAAGGATAGAAGCAAAGGCGTTTTGACAACGCCGGACCCTCTTGACCTTAACAAAAACCTCGCGAAAATGTATGAAGCGGGGGTGGAATACGTCTTTTTGGAAGCTTCGGCGCACGCCATCTATTACGACAAACTCGCGGGCATCAAAGCCAACGCCACGGTTTTTACCAACCTGACGCAGGACCATTTGGACTTTTTCGGCACGATGGAAGAGTACGCCAAAACAAAACTCTCGTACTTTTCCTTGCAAAACACCTCGCTTGCCATCGTAAATTCGGACGACGTTTACGGGCAAAAACTGATCGCGGAGCATAATCTTCCCATCATTTCGTACGGCATCGACAACCCCGCCGACGTTTTTGCCATCAACGTAGAGGAGGATTCGTCCGGTTTGAGCTTCACCGTAAACGCCTTTGACCGTATTGAGCAGATATCCACACCGCTCTTTGGTAAATTCAACGTTTACAACGTGATGGCGGCGATCTCCGCCGCAATGTACTTTGGTATTCCGCTTCCCGTCGTGGCAAAAGCCTTGGAGCGCCTTTCCGCCGTGCCCGGCAGGTACGAGGTCTATTACGTTAAAGACAGGCGGGTCATCGTGGATTTCGCGCACACGCCGGACGGGCTCGACAACCTTTTAAGCGACGTAAGAAAGGGCTTTGACGGCAGGATCGTGACGGTGTTCGGATGCGGGGGCGACCGCGACCGCCTGAAGCGCCCCATCATGGGGGCGATCGCGGCAAAATACTCCGATCACGTGATCATCACCAATGATAATCCCCGTTTTGAGGACGAGCGCGCCATCGCGGAAGAAGTCAAAAGCGGGGTGCCGGAATGCGCTTCTTACGAGATCCTTCTCGACCGCGAAAAAGCCATCCGCTTGGCGTTCGATCTGACTAACCCGGGCGATACCGTCGTCATTGCGGGGAAGGGGCACGAGGACTATATGGAGATAAAAGGCAAAAAACTTCCGTATAACGACAAGGCGGTTTTGCAAAAATTAAGTCGGTAGGTGTCTTTTGAAACTCGGTTGGTTGGTGCGAGCGCTTTGCGCTCTTCTATCGTCCTTTTTTGTGGCGTTGCTCCTTTCTCCTTGCGTTTTGCGTTTGGCAAAGCGTTTGAAGGCGGGGCAACCCATCTTGTGTTACGTAAAACAGCACGCGGCAAAGGCGGGTACGCCAACTTTCGGTGGGTTTATCTTTTTGCTTTCGACGCTGTTTGCGACGATGGCCTTTTGTTTTCATGAAAAGATCGGGGTGGGTTTGATCGCTTGTTTTGTGATGCTCTCCTACGCCGTGCTTGGCTTTTTGGACGACTTTATCAAGATCAAAACCAAAGACAATATGGGGCTCCGACCTTATCAAAAAGTCGTCGGACAAGCCGCCATCGCCCTCATCGTCGCGCTTTTTGCTTATCGCTCGAAGGAGATCGGTCCGGCGGTATATTTTCCGTTTTACGGAAAGGCGGTCGATTTCGGCGTTTGGTACGTCCCCTTCGCTTGTTTTATTTATCTTGCCTTGTCAAATTGCGTAAACCTGACCGACGGGCTGGACGGCTTGGCCACGGGGTGCTCGCTTTCTTATCTTTTTACCTTTGCCGTCGTGTTGTCCCTTTGCGTCGTAAAAAACGCGGTCGCGCCCTCGCTCCTCACTTTTTGCGCGGCGCTGATCGGCGGATTGCTTGCCTTTTACCTCTTCAACGCCAACAAAGCGGCTATCTTTATGGGAGATACCGGCTCGTTGGGGCTGGGCGGCGCCTTGGCGGCGATCGCGCTGTTTTCCAAGCAACCCTTTTTGGTGCCTGTCGTGGGCATAATGTTCGTCCTCTCCGGCATATCAATAATCGTGCAAGTTTGCTACTTCAAAGTCACGCATGGAAAAAGGGTGTTTTTGATGGCGCCTTTCCACCATCATCTTGAAAAGAAGGGGTGGGGGGAAGCAAAGATCTGCGCCTTGTATTCCGTCCTTTCCGCGGTGATGGGGGTGGTGGCGATCCTTTCGGTGATAGTGGGGCAGTATGGATAAAAAGGTTATGGTTTTGGGAATGGGAAAAACGGGCAAAGCGGTTTGCTCTTATTTGAAAGAAAGTGGCGTGACTGCGGAAGTCTTTGACGACGCCTTCGCCAGCGAGAAGCTATCCGATCTGATCTGCAAAAACTACGATTACGCCGTCGTCAGCCCCGGCGTGCCTCTCACCCATCCCGCCGTATTGGCGCTAAAAGCAAGCGGGGTACCCGTGCTGTCCGAAATCGACCTCGCGTATATGCGTTGCCAGTCAAAGCGGGTGTTTGCCGTCAGCGGCACCAACGGCAAAACCACCGCTTGCACCATCTTACATAAACTTTTGTCCTCAGTGGGGCGGTCGCATTTGGTGGGCAACGTCGGCGAACCGTGGATCGCTGAAGTGGGGAAGATAGGCAAAAAGGACTTTGTCGTTTTGGAAGCAAGCAGTTTTCAAATCGAACAAAGCCAGATTTTCAAACCGATGGTAGCGGCGTTGACCAACGTCGGAGAAGATCACCTCGACAGGCATTTGACCCGCGAACGCTATCAGAGCATCAAGCTTTCTCTTTTGGAAAAAGCCGAGATCAAAGTGATCAACCGTGACGATCCGGCGGAAAGTTCCGTTTCAGGCACGGTCACCTATTCTGTTCTCGATCCTGCGGCGGACTACTATCTTTGCCGTCAAACTATTTACTGTCACGGCAAAAAGTTCGTCATTCCGTCCCCCTCCCGCGGCGCGGCGTACGATGCGGATTACCTATGCGCTTTTGCGGCGGCATCTTGCTTTTGCGGGGTGAAAAAGAGTTTTTTAACTTCGTACGACAAGGTTAACGTTCCACCGTATCGCTGTCAATACGTCGGAAAACTTTGCGGGGCGGAAGTCTACAACGACAGCAAGGGCACCAACGTTGACGCGACGGTATTTGCCGCAGGGCGCTTTTCAAACCCCCTTGCTTTGATCCTCGGCGGCAGTGACAAAGGGGAGGATTATTCCCGCTTGTTTTCCGCGCTGAGGGAGAACGTCGTCTGCGTTTATCTTTCGGGTGACAACGCCAAGCAACTCTATTTGGCGGCAGGGGACGCCTTTCGCGAAAAATGTCGCGTTATGGCAACGCTCGAGTCCTGCGTGGAAGATTTTTGCCGTCATCCGACGGAAGTTTTGTTGTTTTCGCCCGCGTCGGCGTCTTATGATCGGTACGCAAATTATGAAGAGAGAGGTAAATGCTTTGATGAGATCGTTGCGCGCTACGCAAATGCTTCCCGCCGTCCCTAACGGAAGATCGGGAGAAAAAACTTCCTTTCTTTTTCCGGAATGCAAAAGACGGAATATAGCGCTTGCGGCGCTTGCAACGGCGCTTTCAGCCCTCGGGCTGGTTATGATCTACAGCGCAAGTTCGTACGCCGCTGAGAAAAACTTCGGCGACGCCTTTTACTATGTAAAAAAGCAGGCGATAGCTCTTTTCGTCGGGCTGGCGGCGATGTTTGGCGTTTCCCGAGTGGACCCCGTCGTCCTCAAAAAGTTTCGCTACGTTATTTTGGCGATTTCTTTCGCTTTGCTCGGTGTGATATTTTTGCCCGGCGTCGGGGTGGTCAGCTACGGTGCGCGGCGGTGGATCGACTTCGGGTTTGTAACGATGCAGCCCTCCGAAGTGGCAAAATTCGGTTACGTGATCTTTGCCGCTTCCTATCTTTCCGAAAAGGGGTTGAGCGGGTTTAAAAACGTTGTCGCCGTGCTTCTTTCCGGGGTGGCGATGTGCATTCTTATCATGCTCGAGCCCAATATGAGCATTACGATGTGTGTTTTCTCGGTTATGCTCTTTATGCTGCTCGTCGGGGGGATACCGCTCAAAAAACTCCTGATTTTGCTTGTGCCGGCGCTCCTTCTTATTCCCGCATTGATCGTCTTCGAGCCGTATCGATTGAAGCGCCTGATGGCATTTTTGGACCCGTGGGCGTCGCCGAAGGCGGAAGGGTATCAACTGATCCAATCCTATTACGCCTTGTGCAGAGGAGGGTTTTTCGGGGTGGGATTGTTTGAAAGCAGACAAAAATATTTGTTTTTACCTTTTGCGGAATCCGACTTTATCTTTTCAATCATCGGGGAGGAGCTTGGTCTGGTCGGGGCGGTGGCGACCATTTCGTTGTTCATTGCGTTGATCTATTTCGGCTTCGTCACGGCGGCAAAAGCAAAAACCCGTTTTGAATCGTTGCTTGCCGCAGGCATTACCTCCCTCGTCGCCATTCAAACGGCGGTCAACCTCGCCGTCGTTACGGGGTGCATCCCACCCACGGGGTTACCTCTTCCGTTCGTAAGCGCGGGAGGAAGCTCGCTCGTCAGTTTTTTAAGCGCGGTAGGGGTGCTTCTTGCCGTCAACCGCCATAGTAGCACGCCCTTTGCCGGCGACCATAAGATATAGTATCTTTTTTCTTGGAGAAAGCCATGAGCAGATTGTTGATCAAAGGCGGCAGACCTCTTTGCGGTGAAATTAGGATCAAAGCGGCAAAAAACGCCGTCTTGCCCATCCTCGCGGCGTCCCTTTTAACAAAAGACCCTTGCGAAATATGCGACGTACCGGCGCTGGCGGATATCTCGAACATGCTGCGCATTATGCAGGGGCTCGGTACGAATTGCAAAAGGGAAGAGGATGTCCTGACGGTAAGAAGCGACGACCTAACAAGTTACAGCGTCCCCACCGATCTTGCAAAGGAACTCAGGTCGTCCTTCTTTTTGCTCGGTCCGTTGCTCGGCAGGATGCGTCGCGCCGTCGTTGCGTACCCTGGTGGGTGTGATATCGGCGTAAGACCGCTTGACATCCATTTGAAGGGTTTGCGGGAGATGGGCGTAGCCATTGAGGAAAGCCACGGAAACATTTTTTGCGACGGAACGAGGCTCCGGGGCGCGGACGTTGCGCTCGATTTCCCAAGCGTGGGCGCGACGGAAAACCTGATGATGGCGGCAGCCCTCGCCGAAGGCACGACGCGCATTTCCAACGCGGCGAAAGAGCCTGAAATAACCGACTTGCAAAACTTCATCAACGCGATGGGCGGCAAGGTCGGCGGGGCGGGAAGCGGCAAGATCGTGGTGGAAGGGCGGGCAAGTTTGCACGGATGCAAGTATACCCCCATTCCCGACCGCATCGTCGCGGGCACCCTCTTGATCGCGGGGGCAACTTGCGGCGGCGACGTTTGTATAACAAACGTAGTTCCGGAGCATCTCGAACCGTTGCTTTTCAAAATAAACAAAAGCGCTTGCTTTCTGGACGTGCGAAGTGATAAAATAACACTGAGCTGCCACGGCAGGCCGCATCATTTCGACAAGCTTGAAACGCAACCGTATCCCGGCTTTCCTACCGATCTCCAATCCCAAGCGATGGTGATGATGTCGGTGGCGGAAGGCACGAGCGTGATCGTGGAAAACATCTTCGAAACGCGTTTTCGCATCGTGCGGGAGCTTACTAAGATGGGCGCTTCGATCACGGTCAAGGATAGGACGGCGGTCGTTCGCGGCGTAAAAGGCTTGGAAGGCGCTTCCGTTTCCGCGGGGGATCTCAGGGGCGGCGCCGCGCTTGTGATCGCGGGAGCAAAGGCGGAAGGGTACACCACCATCGACGGCGCGCGCTATATCGACCGCGGTTACGAATCGATAGAAAAGACGTTTTGCGCCCTTGGCGCTGACGTAAAAAGGTTAGGATGAACAGGTCAAAAGTAGTCATAGGCATTTTTATCGCATTGATCTTGATCGTGATCACGATCGTTCTTTTGGCTTGCACCGTTTTCGTCGTGCGTGACGTTTCCGTTGAAAGCGAGTATTCCTCCAATTTGCTGAATGCCGACCGTATCATCGAATCCAGCGGCATCGAAAGAGGGCGCAGCATTATTTCACTCAACAAAGAAAAGATCAAAACCTCCATCGAGCGCGAGAACCCTTACGTGGAAGTTAAGGGCATTCGCCGTGTGTTCCCCAGTAAAGTGGTGATCTCTACGACCATTCGTACCGGCATCATGCTCGTTATGTCTGCGGACGCGGGTTCCTACGCCTTGATCGATTCTTCGATGAAGGTCTTAAACGTCGTTGACGCTTCGGACAACACGGTCAGCAACGCTACGGTGGTAAAAGGCCTTACCTTTGTTATGCCGGATGACGGCGCGTTTGCCGCCATCGGCTCGCAGATCACTTTCTCCGACCTTTCTTGCGGCGAGGTATTGTCTGATATCGCGGCGCTCGCTTCCGATTACGAGCTTTCGGGTAGGCGCTTCTTTACTTTCTTTAAGGAAATCTCTTTTGACACCACAGGCGACATCGTCGTTTATATCAAAACCAACAAGGGCGTTTCGCTCGTTTTGGACAAGTCCTTGTCTTCCAGCGTGTACGATCAATTGTACTATTGTTTGATTTATTATTCTTCCAAGGACGTCAACGTCGATTATACCAAGGGCTACATTTGTTTTGACAAAGACGTAAACGCCTATCTCTGGAAAGAGACCGTCGATTAAGGAATTTTTTCGCATTTTTCCGAAATTACCGCATTTTCGCTATTGACAGTAGTAAATATTTATTTTATAATAATTTAGTATAGGGGGAGTTATGTCCAAGCTGTCCGACATGGTCGTAATCGATATTGGATCGAAGAGCATCTGCGCTTATAATGCGGAATGTCTTTCCGATGACAATTTTGCGATCAAAAATTCGTACGAGATCGAGTACGGCGGCTATATGGACGGCAGTTGGGTCGCCCCTGAGGAACTTATTCCCTCGATGGTCAAATTGATCGACAAGATCGAGCGCACTTCGGGCAGGATCAAAAGCGTTTACGTGGGCATCCCTTCGCAGTTTGCGGTGGTCCGCACCGTTTACGAAAAGCTGTCTTTCCCCAAAAAGAGGCGTTTGACTTCCGCCGATATCGACGAATTGGTCGAGGGCAACGACCCTTTTATCGGTTCGCCCTATACGAGGATACATGCGGAACCCGTTTATTATATAAACGACAGAGGCGACCGCGTGGTCTCGCCCGTGGGCAAGGAAACTTCCGTTTTAAAAACGCAATATTCCTACGTCGGCGCCAAGACGGACGTCATTTCGCACATTCGCCAAGGGCTTTTGCGTTACGGCGTCAAATCGGTGGAATTCATTCAGTCCGAGTATGCCGCCGCGCTTTCCTTGTTCTCTAAGGAGGAAAGGGACAACGGCGTGATTTTGGCGGATATCGGCTATCTTTCCACGTCTGTGTTGTACGTTGGCGGGGACGCGTTGCTTGAGCTTAAGGATTTTTCACTCGGCGGCAGTATGGTCGCCCTCGGCATTTCCTCTACGATGAACATTCCGTTCAACGTAGCGGCAGCCATTGCGTCCAAGATCAACCTCGCCTATAAAGGGGAGGGCGAATACACCCTCAAGTACGACGCCAAAACGTACACTTATCCGATCGAGCAGATCAACAAGATCGCGCAGGAGTGCATTTCCTGCGTGGCAAATTACATTCAAAAGGCGATCAACGCTTTCCGCTTTGACACAACGCCGCAACAGCCTATCTTTTTGACGGGCGGAGGGTTCTCCGACATTCGTTTCTCGCGCGAGTACGTTGCCAAGTGCTTCCGCAGGGAAGTGGAGGTGGTGCAACCTTCGATGCCCAATTACGATAAGCCTTGTTATTCGACGATGGTCGGATTGTTAAAAAAAGCAATTAGCATGGAAAAACAGGAGAAATTCGGTTTTCTCAAAAAGTTTTTCCGACTCTAGGAGGTTTATATGGAAGAATTCTTGGGACAGATTGACGAACTTGACGTCGAATCCGCACCGCAACAAGAGGAACTTACCGAACGCGTGTGTAAGATCCTCGTGATCGGCGTGGGCGGCGCGGGCAACAACGCCGTCAACCGTATGATCCGCTCCGGCATCGACAGCGCCGAATTCGTGGCGGCAAACACCGACAAGCAGGACCTTATCTACTGCGAAGCAAAGAAGAAGGTCGTTCTTGGCGCCGCGCTTACGAGAGGCTTGGGCGCAGGTTCCAACCCCAACATCGGCAAAAAGGCCGCGGAGGAAACGAAAGAGGTCATCAAAGAGCTTTTGCAGGGCGTTGACCTCCTCTTCATCACCGCAGGCATGGGTGGTGGCACAGGCACGGGCGCCGCACCCGTCATCGCAAGCATCGCGCACGACCTCGGCATTTTGACCATCGCCGTCGTCACCACTCCCTTTAAGTTTGAAGGGGAGCGCAGAATGTCGCAAGCAATGTCCGGTATCAACGAGCTCAGGCAGTACGTCGATACTCTCCTCGTTATCCCCAACGAAAAGCTTCTCGAAGTGCTTCCCAAGGGCACCAGTTTTTCGCAAGCTTTCTCCTTTGCGGATGACGTGCTCCGTCAAGGCATTCAGGGCATCGCCGGCTTGATCGTCAAAAACTCCATCATCAACCGTGACTTCGCGGACGTAAAAACCGTTTTGAAAGAGAAGGGCTTTGCCCACATCGGCATTGGCGAAGCTGAAGGGGAAAACCGCACCGTGGAAGCCGTCCGTCAGGCGGTCAATAACCGTTTGCTGGATACCAACATCCGCGAAGCGAGCGCCGCCATCCTTTTCATCACCGGCGGTATGGATTTGAGTTTGACCGAGATCAACGAGGCGGGCTCTCTTGTCGCGCAGGTGTTGAACCCCGACGCGACCTTGATCTTCGGCGCGGATATGAGTCAGGAACTTGGCGGCAAAGTTTCCGTCACCATCATCGCAACCGGTTTCAAGCACGGGTCCGATCCCGTTTTGCCGCGTTTCGTACAGCAACAAAGGCCGTCCGCTCCCACGATGACCGTCCCGCTTAGGGATCATATTTCTCCCGCGGCGGATCTCCCGCCCATGCCGGAACGTCGTCCTCTTTCGGAGGAACCGGCGCCCCAACAACCGCAGGATGATTTCGGCGGCAGAATCCCGCTTTCGGACAATGATCTCCCGCCCTTTATGCGCAAGCTCAAAAGGCGCTGATATCCTTTAAAACCAAGAAGGCATTCGCTATGCGAATGTCTTTTTTTTATTAAGTTGTTTAAAGCATCTTTTTGCGACAAAAGAAGGCAAGGTTTTCTTGCCGTAAAGCGGTAGTATTTTTATATGATCGTTTACGTGGAAGCTGTGTTGTTGGATAACTTCTGTTTTGACTTTTTGCTTGGGTATTTGACCTATCTTTTGACAGGGCGAAAAGTCAGGTATTTTCCTATCGTTCTATCTGCGATCGTGGGGAGCGCCCTCGCCCTCGTTTTTCCGCTGGTCAGTCGCTTTCAACTTTTTGCAAAAATTGCGGCGCTGCTTATTTGTTCGTTGCTTTTGACCTTAAAAAAGTCTCTTCGAGCATATTTGGTAAATACTTTCGTTTACGCCGCGCTTTCCTTTTCGCTTTCGGGGATATTTTGCTTTTTGCTCGGCGGCAGGATGGAAAATGGTTTTATCGGTTTGAAGTGGGGCGGGTTGGTCTGCGTGGTTTCGGTGGGCACCTTTCTTTTGCTTTACGGCGTACGGCAGACCGTCGGGCTGATCGCGGGGCGAAAACGCAAGGAAAAATTTGCTACGGCGGAACTTTTCAACAAGGGGCGATCGGTGAAGATCAGCGCGCTGTTTGACAGCGGCAACCTTTTGACGGACAAAAACGGCGAAGGGGTGGTGGTGACCGATCAAAGGCGGCTGGAAGGCTTGGGCGACCTCACGGATTACGGCGAAATGCGCGTTCATACCGCAAGCGGTAGCAGGGTTTTAAAGCTCGTTAAAATTCCCGAAATACGGATATATTCCCGCGCCGGCAAGAATATACTTACTAACGTAACGGCAGCCTTGTCCGATTTGCCGGAGGAGTATGCGTTGATCTTGCCGTGCGAATGAGTGGAGGAAGTATGTTTGAAAAAATCAAGTTGTTTTTTAAGAAAATATTCGCCTTTTTCGACTTGTTTGAAAAACCGACCGCGCTGAATTTTATCTACGGCGAATCCTTGCCCGCGCCTTATACGCCGGAAGAGGAAAAAGCGGCAATTCAGCGCCTTTCCAACGGGGATGAAAAGGTCAAAAACGAGATCGTGGAGCACAATTTGCGCCTCGTCGTCTACATCGCCAAAAAGTTTGAAGGCAGCGTGGGGGACGTCAGCGACCTCGTTTCGGTCGGAGCGATCGGCTTGATGAAGGCGGTCAATTCCTTTGATCCCAACAAAAACATAAAACTGGCGACCTTTGCTTCGCGTTGCATTGAAAACGAAATTTTGATGTACCTTCGCAAGGTGGTAAAGCGCAAATGCGAAGTTTCGCTGGACGAGCCTATCAACGTGGACGTGGAGGGCAACGAACTTTTGCTTTCCGACGTCGTGGGGACGGAGCCCGACCAGATCGCCAAGGATCTGGAGCGAAAGACCGAGATCGAACAGCTGTACAAGTCCTTTTCCGCCTTGTCAAAGCGTGAATTTGAGATCATAAAGCTTCGCTACGGTCTCATGGACAGTGAGGAGCTCACTCAAAAAGAGATCGCCGACATGATGGGGATATCGCAATCTTACATATCGAGGATAGAAAAGAAAGTTTTGGGGAAACTCAAGAAAGAAATGGCAAAATTTGTATAATTACCGCGAAAAAACGCAATAATACCTTTGGCGCCTTACATAGGAGGAACAAAATGGCGCACAAGGTCACGATCTGCGGTTTGGACACGAACAAATTGCCGCGCTTGACGGCAAAAGAGAGCGAAGAGTATTTGAGAAGAATAAAAAGCGGCGACGAAAAAGCAAGGGAAACCTTTTTGCTTGCCAATATGCGGCTGGTACTTTCGATGGTACACCGCTTTTCGGGGGCGATGGCGGACCCGGACGACCTGTTTCAGGTGGGGTGCTTGGGCTTGGTGAAAGCCCTAAATCATTTTGACCCGTCCTTTGGCGTAATGTTCAGCACCTACGCCGTACCGATGATCCTCGGCGAGATCAGGCGTTTTGTAAGAGAATCCAACGGCATCAAGGTAAGCAGGGGAATGCGTGACACCGCTTACCGTGCCATGCAGGCGAGAGAAGCGCTTGAGCGGCGCAACGTGGCAGATCCAACTCTTTACGAGATCGCAGAGGAGATGGACGCCCCGGTGAAGGAAGTGGTTTGCGCTCTGGACGCTATTTCAACGCCGATGTCTTTGTACGAGCCCATCTCGGGCGAAGGGGCGGATTCTTTGCTCGTTTTGGACGGTGTGATCGGGGAAAGGAATCCCGAGGAGAATTGGACGGAACGCTTGGACTTAAAAAGCGCCATTGACCGCCTGCCCGAGCCGGAAAAGCAGGTTTTGGGCTTACGCTATTACAAAGGACGTACGCAAATGGAAGTCAGCGGCGCACTCGGCATCTCGCAAGCGCAGGTATCCAGGCTTGAAAACACGGCGATCAAGAGGCTCCGAGAGTATCTCGTAACGTAATGCGGCATTCGCCGCATTTTTTTGTCATACCACCGCCCTTTGAAAAATATGTTTTTATATGAATGAACTGACTTTTTGCGAACTGAGGGAAAAGGAGATCGTAAACGTAACGGATGGCAAGCGTTTCGGGCGCATCATCGACCTTGCTTTAACTTGCAACGGCAGGGTGCTTGGCATTATGGCGCCGGGGGAGAAATCGACCTTTAAATGCCTTAGCAGAAAGGACGCCCTTTTTATTCCGTGGCAAAACATAGGCAAGATCGGCGACGACGTGATCTTAGTCAATTTGCCTTCGGGGAATTTTCCGATGGGCTAACGCCCGGCTTTTACCCTCCAAAAAACACAATAACGGGTTTTCTCTTGCATTTTTAACACTATATATTGTATAATTATCGCAGGAGATATAACTATGAAATGCGTTTATTGCGGTTCTATGGACAGTAAAGTTATCGATTCAAGGATCTCGGACGACGGCACCTCCATCAGGCGTCGCCGCGAGTGTTTGGAATGCGGCAGGCGGTTTACCACATACGAGACCGTCGAACGTATCCCCGTCTTCGTCATCAAAAAGGACGGCAATCGCGAGTTGTTTGATATCAACAAGCTTCGCAGCGGTATCATGAAGGCGTGCGAGAAGCGTCCGGTCAGTTACGAAAGGATCGACAATCTCGTCACCGAGATCGAAAAGACGGTTTACAACCTCGGCTCCAACGAGGTTTCCAGCGATCGCATCGGCGACGAAGTGATGAAAGGTCTCAAGGAACTCGATCAAGTTGCTTACGTGCGTTTCGCCTCCGTTTACATAGAGTTTAAGGATATCGATACCTTCCTTGCCGAAATTGAGAGGATCCTCGGCAAGAAATGATCGAACGTAGGTACTACGGACAACAAAAAGCACTCAAAAAGGTGCTGCCGGAACTTTTTCCCGAAATCGGATATTCCGAAATCTCCGCTTGCATCCGCCGCCGCGACGTAAAGGTCGACGGCGCACGCGTTTCTTCCGACTTTTCAGTCAAAGATGCTTCCCTCGTAACCATTTATCCCAAAAAGAAAAAAGAACTTCGCGTCCTGTTTGAGGATGACAATCTTCTTGCGTGCTATAAGCCCAAAGGCATCGTCAGCGAAGGGGATGTTTCCTTTGCTTCGCTCGTCGCCGCGGAGAAGGGGGACGTCCGTTTGATGCACCGTTTGGATACCAACACCGACGGTGTGTTGCTGTTTGCCAAAAACGCCGTTGCTTACGACGAGCTTTTTAAGGCGATGAAATCGGGCGTCATCCGCAAAGAATATTTTGCCGAGGTGTACGGCGTGCCCGAGGCGCGCGGCGAGGTCACCCTCGATTACTATTACAAAAAGGATGCCGAGCGCGGGCGCGCGCTTATCTCCGACGCCCCCAAAGACGGATTCGTCCCCGTTCATCTTTCCTTTTCGGTCGTGGAACGCAATGCCGAAACGGCGCTTTTGCGCGTAGTCATCCACAAAGGGAAAATGCATCAGATCCGCGCGATGCTTGCTCACTACGGCTTTTTTATCCTCGGTGACGGCAAGTACGGCTCGGATAAGATCAATAGGTTGCTCGGCGCCACAAAAACGCGCTTGACGGCGTGCGCGGTGGAGTTCTCCTTGCCGGCGGATTCGCCGCTAGCCTACTTAAACGCCATTCGCATTTCCCTTTAAAACAAATCGATCCGACGGTTGCTTGTACTAATTTAAACGGTACAAGCAATTTTCTTTTTATCCCCGAATATACAATACTACTTTGACAAAAAACGGGGGAATATGTCGATGATAGAAGGGATCGTGGCGCTACTCACCAATGCTTTTTGTTTGACCGGCTACATCGAAAGGAACGGCGCCTTCCCGAAGCCCTTATCCGCCGCGGAGGAAAAAGCCGCTTTTGAGGCGCTTCGAAGCGGGGCGGAAAGCGCGCGTGAAACTTTGATCTCGCACAATATGCGTTTGGTCGTCCACATTGCCAAAAAGTACGTGGACGCCCTTGACCCCTCCGATATGGTAAGCATCGGCTCCATCGGGCTACTAAAAGCCATCGACACATTTCAATTTAACAAAGGGACGCAGTTTGCCACCTACGCCGCCCGTTGCATCGAAAACGAAATATTAATGGCTATCCGTGCAAACAAAAAGCACCGCGTTTGCGTGCCGCTTTCCTCCTCGATCGGGATGGATAAGGACGGCAACGAGATCTGTCTTGCCGATACCTTGGAAGATGACGAAGTGGACGTTGCGGTCAAGGTGGAAAAGGAAGATTGCGCGCGGCAACTTCGCGCCGTGTTAAAAGAAGTTTTGGACGAAAGGGAATATAACGTCATTCGCCATCGCTACGGCTTGGAAGGGGCGGAAGTTCTGCCACAGCGTGAGATCGCAAAGTCGCTTGGCATCTCGCGGTCGTACATCTCGAGGATCGAATCAAGGGCGCTTGAAAAGGTAAAAGAATACCTTGAAAGCAACCATGTTGAATTATAAAAAAGCCCGTCTTGCGACGGGCGGTGTGAGTTAATCTGTAAGCCGAGTTCTGTATTAAACGGTCATCTGTCTAGACGCGCAGTTACCTACGCGTTCAAGCGAACGTCGGATAGCGGCGGACCACCTTAGCCTATCCTCTCTTGCACCGAGTGGGGTTTACCTGGCAGACTCGTCACCGAGCCCCCGGTGAGCTCTTACCTCACCATTTCACCTATTGCCGCAAAGCGGCTGTGTATTTCTGTGCACTTTCCTTGAAGTCGCCTTCACCGGTAATTAGCCGGCACTCTGTCCTGTGGTGCTCGGACTTTCCTCATCTTACGATGCGACCGTCTGGTTAACTCACGGCTAAAGTATAACATCTTTCAAGCGTCGTTGCAATGATTATTTTGTTTCCCTGCGGCAATAATCTTGTTATGATTTTCTTTCTTGCCAACAAGATCTTAAAATTGCTTGCGAAACTTTCCTCCAAAAACAAGTACGAATTCGCTTCCGAAATGTCGGACGAAGACGCGGTCAGAAACATAGGATATCTTGCGCACAACCTCAGAAAAACCGCGCGGCAGGGGGCGGGCGTGCCACTTTATCCCATCAAACTTGCCATCAAAGAATGCCACAAGATCGTTTTGAAAAAGCGCAAGATGGGTTTGAAAGTTTACGATTTTGAAGAGTGGATCGCCGATAACTTTCGCTTGTTGATGGGGACGCTCGGCAGCATCGACTTCAATGCGCTCGCTTTTGTGCCGCACGTCGACGGGGTGC
The DNA here is from genome assembly GCA_017615495.1 of Clostridia bacterium. Taxonomy (GTDB): domain Bacteria; phylum Bacillota; class Clostridia; order Christensenellales; family CAG-1252; genus CAG-1252. The sequence goes on along the minus strand of JAGAAA010000066.1, from coordinate 616 downwards.
CGAGGATCGTCGTTTTGGCTGATTTTATCGTAAAATACTCGGTCGGAAAGGTCACCCGTGACCGCGCCGCTCGCGTTTTGGAAGCTTTTAATGCGGTGACGCCCCTCGGTTACAACGAGATCGCCTGTTTAAAGGACGCAGTCGCTTATCGTTTGCTGGTGGAGATCTCCTTTTTTGCCGAGCGGTCGCTCCATTATTTTTCCTCTTATCTTCGCGCGCGAAAGAAGAAGTTTTCCTTTCGCGACCGCAGGTCGGACAGTTATTTGACGTATTATGCGGAATTGCACAAAGACGCTTGCGTGCCCGGGCTTGACGAAAGCGATTTCAGAGCGGCAAGGTTGGGGCTGGACAACCTCCTTGCCGACAATTTGCTTTTGACTTCTTCTTACGTTGATTCGCTTCGCTTTCTCGGCGGAGAATTCGACGAAAGTTTCATCGTCTCTTTATCGCTTACCGACCGGATCTACAAGAGAGAAGCGTGCTACAAGCAAATGAGTTTTGCCGCTCGTCACGATTACTTGATACAAACGGCAAAATGCGCGGCACGAAACGCCGTTTCCGAACAGAGCTTGGCGCGCGCCGCTTTGGAACTTGCCGACGCTTTGGACGTTCATTT
>JAGAAA010000065.1 GCA_017615495.1 Clostridia bacterium | reverse complement strand
GTAGCCCCCCCCCGTAAAGCTGTTGCCCGAAGAGATATTCCACGTGGGACCGTACGGACGAATGACGTTGGTGGATGTGAAGTCGAGTGCGCCGTCCGCGCTGCTCAAGCAGTCTGCATTATTACTGTCCGGGCTGCCCACGGCACTTTCTGTGACACGGTTCCAGATGCCTGAGCCATTATTATAGAGAACAGAATTCGTGCGCATCCAGTTGCCACTCATCCATGCGGAGGCGGAATATAGTTTCTGGTAAAACCCGATCACGCCGTTACAGCTGTTACTTGCAGACGGATTGCCTATTGTAAGCGTGCCTGCAAAATAGCACTCGGTGACGATAACACGACGGTTACTGTCTTCGGACGTGCCACCGCGGAGGTGTCCAACGATGCCGCCGACATGATCGCATTCTGTCCCCGTGGAGGTGATCTTCATAAAGCTTGCGCAACGGTTGATCGCACACGTACCCCTACCGTCATTATTCGTATTCGCGTAGCCGGCGATCCCGCCCGTGCAGGTCAAACTCTTACTGCTGCTAATCGTGCCCGTCGAGGTGCAATTCTCAATGACGGTGACCTTGGTAGGACCATTCGTATTAAACTGCTCAATGTGACCGCAAATGCCACCGATCTCATCCGTATTACCGGAAGCAGTAATATCGACGTGAGCATGAATATTCTTGATGCAACACATCATGTAAGCGTAGCCCACCACGCCGCCGCAACGCTTATAGCCGCTAGTCTGCGTGGTGATTTTACCCGTGAGAGTAAAACTCTCTATTACAGTAAAATAGTCAGCCCTATTGTCGGAAGAACTGCGGTCGCCGCGCCCTTCGATAAAACCGAAGAGACCCACGTTTTCTCGGTTGCCGTCCGTGGAGGTGATGGTCATGCCGTTGATAGTATAGCCCTGACCGTGGAACCAACCCATGAACTTCTTGTTATCGTCGCCGTTGACGCCGATACTGACGTTCCAGTAGTGCTCGCTGAGGTCGATGTTATTGACGAGTTTCCAAAATTTGTTTTGGTAATTGCTGTTATCGTCACGAAGCTTCTTTGCCATCAGCGCGAGCTGCGCACCGTTCGCGATCTCATACGGAGAGGCTGCGGTGCCCGAGCCACCGTTAAAGTTGCTGGCGCAATTGTCGATCCAGTAGCCACTAATTGCCTGAGCGGTTTCTTCTTTTTGATCGGAAGAAAAAGCCCCCTGCGTTTGAAGCGCAAGTAACGTAAACGTAAAAACGAGGATCAAAAGCATCGGGACGAGGATTGCTCTTGCCCAAACTGACCCGCGAGATCTTTTCATGTTGATAGAGGCGTCGTAAGCACCACGATCGTTGCTCACGCGCTTTGCTGCGTATTCGCCGTTTTTGTTCGGTTTAGCGCATTTCATAGTCAGTCTCCTTTTCTCTATCGTTATGGCGCCCTCCGCGCCACACTTCTTTGTTTGTCCGCAAGCCTTCCGCCGTCCTTCACACACGCGTATGCGGGAGCAAATAACGCATAATCCCGCGCCGAATTGCCGACAATCCGCCGACATCGTACGCGGTAGTTATTCAGTAAGGTCCATGCGAGGCAGTTGGCCCATCAGTCCGCAACCTCCGTCCGCCCTTTTATTTATAAAAGGGAGCATCGGCTGCTCGCAATATTATAATAATATATATAGGCAAAAATTTCAATACATTTTGTGCGTTTTTTGGCAAATTGTAACCGAATCTTTGCAAAAATATCATTATTTGTAACCGATTTTTAACGAAATTTTCAAAAAAATTAAGAAAATTTAATCTTTGAACGGTACATTCGTACCTGTCAAGAAATTGCGCCAGGTGAGCTTTTTTAGCAAAATTTCGGCTTCTTGATCCACGTTTTTACCGTTTGGACAACTGTTCCTTGTTGGTTTCCCTGCGACCGAAGCCCGCTTTTTTAATAAAAAAATGCCCGCACTTTGTGCGGGCAAAATTGTTCTTGCATCCGATCAGCTTACGGAATAATCGTATCCCGTCGCAAACGATCCGTTCTCGGAGAGATAGCCCACCGTTGCGGTAAAGTTGCCCGCCTGTGCCGTAGAGAAACCCGTAAAGAGCGCTTCCGTCAAATATTCCGTAATATCCTCTTCATTGCCGTTGGAATAGATGAGATAAAGCTTCATTCCTGCAATACTAAGAGCTTCGCCTACTTTGTAGGCGGTCTTACCGCCGGAGACGTCCAAACGAATGCCCGTAGCCGGAGCGGCTTCGCCTTCCACGTAAATCCACGTTGCGTGATCCGTACTTCCGAATCCGGGATAATAATACCGAACGGGATAAGTGCCTGCGGTATTGATATCATACGAACCGGACATCGTTCCTCCCGCCTCCAACACCTCTGCCAAAGTCAACCTAACCTCTCTGCCCGTTGAATAAAACACAACGCACTCTCCTGACAAATCAAGCGGATCGCCTACGTTAACGTAAATGGCATTCGGAGCCCAAAAATCAACAATTTCCTCTGTGCGATCATCTCGAACGGTAAGAGGCATCGTAATAGTCAATCCTTTGTAGGTGATAGTTAACTCCTGCACCTCCAAATCGTGCGGCGTAAAGCCCGAGATCGTCACTTCGTCGTCGGTAAGCGGCACGTTTGCGCGTGACGCGCCGTAACCTATTTCCACTTCAAGATACGCCCCCGCCGGAATGACAAGCTCGTCGGAAGAATAATACGTGGGTTCATCCCAACCGACAACGCCATAGATGCGCGTAAACACGGGGGATCCCGGATCAGAAACACGGATCTTCAATGTGTTTTGAAACGATTTATATGCAACCGTAAGAGTTTGGTCGCCCGCCACGGTTTTGTCGTACCCGGTAACCATCGACGCAACGAGCGGGACTTCCTCCGTCCGATATCCGTAACCGTACTCCACCGTCAAAACGGCGTCTTCAAAGTCAAGGTCTTGACCTTTTGCCGGCGGGCCATCGTTTCTACCGCGCCAAGTGGTGGTCAAGTCCGTAACGAGTCCCACGTCTTCTTGCGCAATTACGCGAAGCGTAAGAACCGCAGATTCCACCCCCAAGTACTTTGCCGCCACGTGGTAGTACTGCACTTGGTCAAACACGATGGGGGCGCTTCCGTCCGTGATGGGCGTAAAGGAATGGTTTTCCGGGTCGCCCTGCCGCTCCATCAAAAGGACGGTCTCTTCCGTTGCTCGAAGCAAGACCGGCGTGCCGCCGAAGCGCTCGTACTCAACTTCCAAATAGGACGAAGCGTAATCAAACGTTTCCCCAACGACGTAGACGTTGTTTCCCGTATGCAAGGTCACCTTTCTCGGCGCAAGGAGCTCGCCTTTGTACGCCGTGACCGGGCATTCGATCTCAACGCCCTTGTAAGAGAACGTCACCGCCCCTTGGTAATCCGCATCCCGCACGTCCAATGCGCCTTGTTGCAGGAAGATGCGATCGTCGTAGATCATGACGTCTTCCTCCGTGCCGTCCTTGTACGTAACGTGGAAACGCAGGTTGCCCATCGCCGACTGTTTCGTCAGCGATTCGCCCTGTTTGGCGTACAAAACGCCGACGGGCACGATGGACTGGATAACCTCCAAAACGCGGTATTGATAGGGGATGGAAAGCCCCGTCTTATAATTCAAAAAAATCTCGTAATTTCCGCTCAAACGAGTGGAAAATCCCGGCGCGGAAGCCTTGCCGATCGGCGCGGAACGAATAAGCTCGCCGCCGTAATAAACGTCAAAAACGCCGCTTTTGGGGAAGGGGTCGTTCGGCTCGTAATCCGCGGGCATAGTGCCCTCTCTGACGCGCAAAGAAACCTCCGTAAGCGCAAGCACGGTGATCTTTGCCTGAACGGAACGCTTCCCGTACGATACGGTAACGGTCTGCTCACCCGGGCTGTCGGGATCAAACCCGGATAGCATCTTTGGCAAGACGCTCTCTCGATGCACGAGCCCCGCCTTCGTGGTGGCTTTGACGTTCAATCCGCCGCTGTACTCTTCTCCTTGCAGGAGAAGCACCTCTCCTTCTATTTCGACCGTTTTTACGGGAAGGGTCAAAAACAGCGCAAGAAAGATGCCCAGCGCAAGCACCGCGGCAGCCGTACAAATAACGGCCGCTCGCCAATGGACGGAAACCCAACGGCCAAAGCGCTTTACCGCTGACGCGATTGCTTTCCACGCGGCAACGAACCACCCTCCGACCTTTTTAAAAAACTGTCGCATTTTGTTCCAAAAATTCTTCATGTTTGCCTTTCCTGCCTTTACGCTCCCGTCACGGTGTAATTAAACACCGCGGCTTTGTCGTGATAGGCGATTGTGATCGTATGTTCGCCCGCGCTCTCCGTGGAGAAGTCGGGAGCCATTTCCATCGTTACCGTCACGCTTTGCCGTCTGCCGCCTCTGTATACGGCGATCAATACGACGTCGGAAAGCGGGTCCCCCACCTCAAAAGTGCGGCGCGTGCCGGACGATATCTCAACGCTTTCCAAAACGTTGTCACTATCTCCCGAAGCAAAGGAGATAAAGGCGCCGCATTCGCACCCTTCGTACGAGACCGGAACGCGGGTGATGCCCGCCGTCGCCGTAGAGAAGGCGGCCACCGTCACCCCTTGATGCGTGAGCGGGATGCGCTCCGTACTATACCCGTAACCGTAGGTTACCTCAAGGTCGATCGCCGAAAGATCCGGCATCGTTCCGACGTAAGAATAGATCGTGTCGGGGACGCGGATGGATGTTACCTTCGTCTTTTCGCTCGGGTCGCGCACGGTGACGCCGAGTACCTTTTGCACCCCTTGATAGGTGACCGTAACTTCCGCAAAGCCCGGTTCGTCAAACGGGCCGCCCGTCAGCATTTCCGCCGTGAGCGGACAAGAATCCGTCGCATACCCGTACCCCATCGTCAGCGAAAGGGTATATTTTGAAACGTCTATGGCGCTTAGATCGTCCCCCGCAAAAAGCAACGGAGCAAAGCCCGTGACGGTAATGCCCGTCACGCACGTCTTATCCGTTTCCGTGATCACACGGTATGATAGCGTGGTAGTAGCGCCTTCGTAAGTTACGGTCAATTCCTTTTCCCCGGGGGAGGAAGTATCGAACCCGGTAAAATACGAAGCGTCCGCCGCAATATCGGCGCGAGAAGAATACCCACCGCCCAAAACGGCGTACAGCGTCACGTTTTGGAGCGAAAGCTCGTCCCCTACCACGTACAAGGACGGAAGCCCGCTGACCGAAAGTGAGGTAACGCGCTCCGCATACGTTTCCGAAAGCACGCGAACCGTGCTTTCCGCCGAAACGCCGAAACAGGTGACTGTAACGGGCAAATCGACGTAATCACCCTCGATCGCGTCGGGCATCGTAACGGAAGCCCACGTGGGCTGACAATCCTCAATGCGCGAGGAGAGATATTTGTAAATGATGTTGACTTGAACGCCGGTGACGTCAAGCTGATCGCCCCGTTTCACGGGGCGGAACACGCCGGCGAGGTCAATGCTTTCCACCGCTTCGCGTTCGCTCTCATCGTAAACGTGGACGGAGAAAGGATACCTTCCCCGCCTAAAACCGATCGCTTGTTCGATATCTCCCACTTCGTTTGTGGCGTAAGTTATCGACAATCGGTCGGAAGAAAGCGCAATGCTTTCTCTGTCGCCCGTTTCGTAAACCACGATCAATTCGCCCAGCCCGTCAAACGCCGTTCCCTGCATGACGGCGGCGGTATACCCGTACGGGGTCGCGCTCGTGATCTCGGGCAAAACGGTATAATCGTACCCATCCGAAACGCCGGGAACGACCACCTCAACGTGCTTTGCACCCGCCGTGGCGGTACTGAAAGCGGGGACGTTTTCCGTCGTTAAGGAAATCACTTCCGAAGTTCCGTCGTCGTAGACGACGGTCGCTCTGCCCGTCGTGGGGAAGGCGTCTCCCTTTTCAAAGACGGCGGGGAGGCTGTCTTGCGCAAAAGCAATGGACCGCGCAGCCTTGGTGACGGTGTACGGATAGTCGCATTCCAGAGAATCATACCGGACCTTCGCCGTAAACGAACCGCCGAGCGAGGTGTCGAAATCAGCAACCCAATTTTGACTCAAGGTCGCATTAGCGACCTTTCCACTCTCGTACAAAAGTTGCAACGATACGCCGGAAAGGAAAAGTTCTTCGCTCACGGCGTAATCACTCTTTGCCCCAAGCAAAGAGATCGAAACGAGAGAATCTCGTTTGATCGTGATACTAACGGGCACCGACGCGCCCAAATACCCCACCGTAACGGTTTGCGGACCCACGACCGTGGAATCAAACCCGCCCAGCATCGACGCCGTCACGGGCACGCTCCGCAACGTTTCGCCGTTTGTCAGCGTGACGGTCATCGTCGCGCCGCTTGGAAAGGGCGTCCCTTCGTAAATCACCGTGGGGAAAGTACCTTCGTCGATGGAAAGCGAAACGGCGTTGATCGGATGCACGCGGATGGGGATGCTGGCGACAAAGTCGCCATACGTCACCTTCACGATGACGTCACCGGGCAAAGAAGTATCAAAATCCGAGATCATGTCTTCCGTGATCGGGACGAGGTCAAAGGTGGTGGAATCGTAAAAGATCTTCAGATCGCCGGAGACAACGAGCGATTCGCCGACGAAGTAATCCGTCTTAAAATCCTCGGTGACCGAAGCGTGTCTGTCGTTCATCGTCACGCCGGTTTTGCAAGAAGCAAGGGAAATGCAAACGACAAAAAGAAACAGCGCGATCAAAACAGCGCCTAGCATCCGAAACGTTCTTGTGCGTGAAAAAAGAACCGTTTTCATATCTGCTATTATAGTTTACTTGCGCGGATGTGTCAAGACGCGGCCGAAGTAAAAAATCGGCAAAACGCGTAGTTTTTCTTAATCAAAATTGCGTTTTCTTAAGATGCGGTGGAAAAAGCGCCCGCCATCATTCTCCCACGCGGGCTTGCAAACGAGCGGCTTGACGGTTGACGAAGATATCTTCCGGAGCGCGGTCACGCTCGGCGCGGTATCTTTTTATCAAAGGAGCCTTCGCCAAAAGTTGCGAAAGCGAAACGATGAGGAAAAACAGCGGCCCGAAAATGAGCGACTGCACGTAGTGCCCGTACATACGACCGCGAGCGGCGCGCGGACGATAAGCGCCGTCCGAAACAAACGCAAAGGTGCCGAGGGAAACGGTGAAGGAATAGGGATGGTACGCAACGATCATCCCGCGATATTTTTGAAGACGAATTCTGGGCAAAAGAACGAGCGCGACGAGAGCCCCCGCCACCGTTTGGATAGCGCACCAAGTAACGGATAGCAAAAGCAGCAAAATGCCATTGAAAACTCTCTTCGTTCTTTCCATTTTTTCTAGGGACTCCTAGGGACTTTCTAGGGAGAAAGCCCCTCGTTTGAAATCATATTTTCGGGAGGGGAAATTACTCCTTGGACCCGTCATTTTCGGGGGCGGATTCCGCCTCTACAACAGGCTCCTCAACGGGGTTTTTCTCCTCTTTCACGGCGGGCGTCGGATGCAAAATGGATTCCACGCTCGCGCCTTCAAACAGCGCTTCCACCTCTTCTTTGAAGATCGTTTCCTTCTCGTAGAGGAGCGTGACCATCTTTTCCATCACGTCACGGTGCTTGGCAAGGATGCCGAGCGCGCGAGCATACTGCTCGTCGATGATCTTTTTGATCTCTCCGTCCACGACGCCCGACATATTCTCGCTGACGTCGCTATGCTGACCGTAGGTCTTGCCGATAAAGATCTCGTGATCGCTGCCGAGGTACATATTGCCGATCACGTCGCTCATACCCCATTCGGTGACCATCGAGCGGGCAATGCCCGAAGCGCGTTGAATATCGTTGCTTGCGCCGGTGGAGATGTCCTTGATGACGATCTCTTCCGCCGCTCTGCCACCCAGCATCATACAAATATTATCCAAAAGCTTGTTTTTGGTAACGTGGCTGTCGTCGGTATCGGGACGGGTCAAAGTGTACCCCGCCGCCATGCCGCGCGGGATGATGGAAACTTCCTGCACGTCGTCGCAATTCTCCAAAACTTTGGCGATGATTGCGTGCCCGCTCTCGTGGAAGGCGGTAATGCGCTTATCCGTTTCGGTCACGACGCGGCTCTTCTTTTGCGGGCCCATGATGACCTTGTTGATGCCTTCCAAGATGTCCTCCATCAAGATGACGTGGCGGTTTGCCCTCGCCGCCAAAATGGCAGCTTCATTGAGCAAATTGGCGATATCCGCGCCGGTAAAGCCGATGGTGAGCCGTGCCACCGTCTTGAAGTCTATGTCGCCCGAAAGGGGCTTATTGCGCGAATGCACCTTGAGGATCTCTTCCCTGCCCTTAACGTCGGGAGCGTTGACGTAAATTTGTCTGTCAAATCTGCCCGGACGGAGCAAAGCGGGGTCCAAGATGTCCGCGCGGTTGGTAGCCGCCATCACGATAACGCCGTCGTTTGCCTCAAAGCCGTCCATTTGAACGAGGAGCTGGTTGAGGGTCTGCTCCCTTTCATCGTGGCCGCCGCCGAGGCCTGCGCCACGCTGACGACCCACCGCATCGATCTCATCGATAAAAACGATACAGGGCATATTTTTCTTTGCCTGAACGAACAGATCGCGCACGCGGGATGCGCCCACGCCCACGAACATTTCCACAAAATCACTGCCGCTGATGCTGAAGAAAGGCACCTTCGCTTCGCCGGCGACCGCCTTGGCAAACAATGTTTTACCCGTGCCCGGAGGGCCAACCAACAATACGCCTTTGGGTATCCTTGCGCCCACTTCGATAAACTTATGCGGATCGCGCAAAAAGTCCACGATCTCCTTGAGTTCTTCCTTTTCTTCCTCCGCGCCCGCCACGTCGGTAAAGCGCTCCTTAACGTTGCCCGTAACGCGCGCCTTGGTGGAGCCGAAGCTCATCGCCTTATTGTTGGCGCCCATGTTTTGGCGGTTCAAAATAAAGAGGAAAGTGCCGATCAGCACGATACCCACGATAATGGGGATCAAAGACGCCCAAATGCTGTTTTTGGACGGATCGTTGAGCACGATCGCGGGCATTGCGTCCGCGGGCGCCACTTCATAGATCTTTTCGATCGGATCGGAACGGTTGGGTATATAAACGTAAGCGTCGGGATTGTTGGAGATGGACTTGGACGAAGTGCCTACGTAAAGCACGTTCATCTTGTAATTGCCCTCCAAGTAAACGCTTTTGATCTCTCCCTTCTTGAGCTTGTTGAAAAACTCGTCGTAGGAGAGTTCTTCGGGATGCTGCATAAACACCTCGACAAGCACGACCGCAACGATGATGCACACCAAGATCGCCGCGATAATGCCGATGGTTCTGGATGCTTTGCTTTTGAACATTCTGCGAATCCTCCGCCGGGCGACGTCGCCCGTTTTTCTTTTTCGTTAGTATATTATATCATACGGCGAAATATATAATCAACAAAAGATTTGTTAAACTTCCTTGCCCTCGCTTCTCTAAACGGAAAGGGAAAGCGCGGCGTGGATCATCTCGGCGATGCGTTTTGCAAGTTCTTCCACAAGGCAAAAAGGCACGCCAAGCAGCGCCGCGTAAACGTCTTTGGGCTGTTCTTCGCGCGCGACCACGCCCACGATACCCACGTCACCCACCTTTTCGCCTTTACGGGCGAGGGCGCCGCCCGCTTTGATGCCGCCCTTTTTGAGCCGTATCTTCCCCACGTCCTCCCCTTTGCCTAAGGCGGCGTCCACCGCAATGATACGACTGCGGTCATGCCTGCGGCGGATCATCGCAAGATATTCTTCGAGATTGAGCCCGTTGACGCTTTCTCCCACTGCGCCGTACACCGGGCAGGGAAGATGATATTCCTCCCTGAGCCTGCTGCCCACCAGCGGGCCGAGC
>JAGAAA010000064.1 GCA_017615495.1 Clostridia bacterium | reverse complement strand
CGATTATATAAAAAAACAAAAAAAAGGAGATTAAAAAAGTATGAAAAAAGCACTCAGAAAGTTAGTTCCCGCCATCGTGATGTTGCTCGTCGCAGCGGCATTCGTCGGCACCTCCACCTACGCATGGTTCTCCATGAACCGTATCGTTGACGTCACCGGCATGAGCGTCACCACCGAAGTTGCCGATTCCCTTTTGATCGCCGAGAGCAATACGGAAGCCGACTTTGTTAAGACCCTCCAACAAACTCGTACCGGCAAGCTTCGCCCTGTGTCCACCGTGGATGGCATTGCGTTCTTCTACACCAATCCGACCAACGTCAAGGGTAACGGCGACGCAAACACCAACACCTATGTTGCTTATAGTGAAGCGGCTGCGGGTGACCCCGGTTCTTACACGAACGAATCTCCCGATTCGACTTCCGGCAAGACCTACTACGATGCCGCGTTCAATAGCGCGTACGGTGTGGCATCTCCCGCTGCGGGCACCGTCCTTTACGGCTACATCGACTATACTTTCTACATCAAGGCGACCAACGTGACCAACACTGCGGAAGATCTTAAGCTCACCACTCTTAACTTGCTCTACAACGGCGCTGCCGTTACCGAGAAGGCTTGGAGAGTTGCCGTGTTTGCGCAAACTGCTACGGCAGGTAATGCTACGAATGACGCTCTTACCACGAGCGATCGCAAAGCAATGCTTACTCTTTCCGGCGCTACGAACTTCACGTCCGGCGAAGCGGTAAACAGCACCACGACCACCGGCTCCGTGACTTATACGTCTGCTGCTTGGGCTGTGGACAGCATTGCTGCGGGCGCTACTGAGTACAACAAAGTCACCGTTCGTTTGTGGCTTGAAGGCGAAGACAACACCTGCACAAACGCCACCTTCGCAACCTTGACTAGCAGCTATACGCTCAGCCTTGAGTTCGTTCTCGGCGGGTCTGAGAACGCTGTGACGGTGATCGGTTCTGCCGTATCCGCTTAATCTGCTTTTTTGAAATATGCTCCGACGGGCTTTTATTGCCCGTCGGAGTTCCCTTAAAAGCAGCGCAAACGAAGGGAAAACAACCACTATTGACATCCCTTTGTAAAAGATGGTATACTTTTAGGGAGCTCTCGCGGAGTTTTTTGCGGGAAGATCCCATAACTAAAACGGAGAATAATCTATGGATACTGCTGTCAAAACGAAGAACCCCTCGGCAAAAAAGGTTGTAAAAATCGTCCTCAACGTTTTGTTGTGGATCTTTTTGCTCTTTGCCTTGGTAATGATGATTTTTGCGTTCGCTTCCATTTCAAACGATTACGGCGTGCCCATCCTTGGCAAAAAGGTGGTTTTGTGCGTGGCTTCCGAATCAATGGAACCCACCATCAAAAAGGGTGATATGATCACCGGCAAAATTCTCTCCACGGAAGAGAAGGCCGAACTGAAAGAGGGCGACATCATTTCGTTCTTCGTGGATCTTGACGGCGACGGAGCAAAAGAGATAAACACGCACCGCATCATCAGCGTTGCGGGCGAAGGGGAAAACGTTACCTTCCGCACCAAGGGTGACAACAACGCTTCGGCGGACGGATACACCCTCCACGTCAAGGACGTCATTTGTTCTTGGAAAGAGGGCGACACCCAATGGCACGGCTTCGGCAGCTTCCTCGGCTTCTTGCAAAGCCGCACCGGCTTCCTGTGCATCGTGGTCATCCCGCTTATTTTGCTCTTTGTTTATGAGATCGTGCGCTTCGTGTTGATGATCGTCAAGCTTAAGGGCAAGGACAAAAAGAGCATCTCCGACGAAGAAAAAGAAGAGATTCGCCGTCAGGCGGTGGAAGAATATCGTCGCTCTTTGGAGGAAGGCTCCTCCGCTGAGCCCAAGGACGATACCCCTGACAGTCAGGCATAATTTCAGATCCATTTCAATCGTTTTTCTCCATAACGACCTTTCCTTATGGAAAAGGGGGACTTTGAGCCAGCGCAACAGCGCGCGTCTTAGTCTTTTTTAAGGACAGTACTATGGTATATTTTGACAATTTCAGAAACTGGTTCTTGATGTTTATGAAGCAAATGCTGGGCGGCATTTGGCAAGCACTCTCGAACATAGTTCTGGGAATCGGACAAGTTTTCAATTTCGGCGTTTATGCCAGGCAGCTCGCAGGCCAGGACTTCGGGTGGGCGTGGATCCTCGTTATCCTCATCCTCCTTTTGGCAATTGCGATCTGGGGGTCCTTGATCTTCCTCATCATCCCCGGCATCCGCAAGTACATCCGTTTCCGTCGCAGTTTGGTGGGTAAGGAAGACCTCCTTGAGGAGATCGCCGATTTGCACCGCGACGTCATTCGTTTGACCGCCGAAAAGGAAAAGATCATGAGCCTCAAGGTTTCTTCCGCCGGCTTTAGCATGGAGGAACTTCAGGAGGCTATTCGCACCGCGGAGGGGCTTCCCGCTCCTGCGGAAACACAAGCGACGGGCGAAGAGGGCGAAGAAGGCGAGGAGCCCAGCGGAAAGCGTTTTGCCAGGCTTTCTCTCGTGGATGAAAAGTACGCCTATTACGAGCCGCCCGCATACAACAATTCGATGGACCTCAAGCAACTTTGCGACGACATCCGCAATTTTGCTTGTTACAATTCCGGCTTATTCTATGAGATCAAGACGATCCGCTTGATGATCGCGGGGCTTTCCTGCACCAAGCTGATCGTGCTGCAAGGTATCTCCGGTACCGGTAAAACCTCCCTCCCTTACACCCTCGGCAAGTACTTCTTGAACGACGCTACCATTGCGTCCGTCCAACCGTCTTGGCGTGAGAGGAGCGAACTTTTCGGTTACTTCAATGAATTTACCAAGAAGTTTAACGAGACCGAAGTGTTGAAGAGGATATACGAATCTTCCTACAACGACGACGTCAACATCATCGTTTTGGACGAAATGAACATCGCTCGTATCGAATACTACTTTGCGGAAATGCTTTCCATCTTGGAAATGCCCAACCCCGCCGAATGGAAGATCGAGCTCGTGCCCTCCAGTTGGGAGGACGACCCCGTCCGTTTGGAGGACGGCAAGCTTACCATCCCGCAAAACGTTTGGTACATCGGCACGGCAAACAACGACGACTCCACCTTTGCCGTTTCGGATAAGGTGTACGACCGCGCCGTCGTCATCAACCTCGACAGCAAGGGTATGCCTTTCGAAGCGCCCGTTACCGAGCCCAAGCCGTTTAGCTATTCCTACATCGATTCCTTGTACAAAAAGGCGGTGACGGAGCACCCCATTGAGGATTCCGTTTTGGATAAGATCGGCAAGCTTGACCTTTACGTGATCGACAAATTCCGCGTTGCCTTCGGTAACCGTATCATGAAGCAAATGAAGGTGTTCGTGCCCGTGTACGTCGCTTGCGGCGGCACTCAGCTGGACGCCATCGACTATATGCTCGCGACCAAGGTCTTCCGCAAGTTTGACGCGTTGAATCTTTCCTTGATCCGCGGCGAGATCCGCGGGCTCATCATGCTTTTGGATTCCCTTTTCGGAAAGGACGTGATGAAGGAGAGCATCGCCTACTTGAGGCGTTTGCAAAAGTCCTGATAATTTTGCCGTATGGAAGAGCAGAGAACGGACACTTTAACTGCCCAAGAACCCGCCGAAAACAAGGCGGAATGGGTTGCCAAACTTCGTTATACGAGGTCCTTTTTGGCAAAGGTGTACCTTTCTCAAAGGGAGCTCAAGGAAGCCTATTGTTCTCTTTTTAACGCGCTCGCCGCGTACGAGGGGGTGGCTGCCAAAACGGCGTTTTCCTGCGTTACCTTCAGCGTGAAAAGGCGCCCCATGGCGATGATCACCCTGACGGGCAAATCCTTAAACCTTTATCTTGCGTTGGAGCCTTCGCGCCATGCCGTCGGGCGTTACCGCCTGACCGACGTCAGCACCAAAAAGCGCTTTTCCCGCGTGCCGGCAAAGTACCGCGTCAGGACGCAGGGCGGTTTGCGCTTCGCGCTGAAGGTCATTGAGGAGACGGCGACGGAATTCGGGCTCGTCAAAAAGGAAGGCGTTTTGCCTCCCGTTACGGTAAAGGACTTTCCGACAACTTCCATCCGTGAATTGATCTCAAGAGGTTTGATCCGCACGATGGGCGGCAGCCTTCGCCCCGGCAGGGTGATGAAGGAGATCCCTCTCTACGTTGAAAAAGAGGGCAGCAAGGAAGAAGCGGAAAACGACATTTTCAGCGATACCGTTTCCACCGAAAACGCGTTGACCGAGCGCCACGAAGAATACGACGACCTCCTTTCCGCCTTTGCGGGGGAAGGTGAGCTCCGTTTTGTGAAGCAAAAGATCATCCGTTCGGTGGATGAATCTTGGGTAAAAGCAGTGGAAGACTGTCTGCCCGCCCTGGACGAAGTGACGAGGAACCCTTCGCACTTCATTGAAGAAACGGAAGAACTTTTGCCCATCGAGCGCACCAAGAAGGTGACCACGCGTTCCATCCGTCACCTTTCGCAACACACCGGTTTGATCTCCCGCATCGAGGGGGACGTGGTGATCCCCAGCAAACTTTTGAACGTGTTCCGCGACGAATCGGTGATGACCTACGAAAACAAGTTTATCAACACGCTGTTGATACGCCTTTACGACTTTGTCGTAACCCGTTACGAGGAGGCGGAGGAATTCGGAGCCAGCCGTCGCAAAGCGGTGTTCGATTACACCGACGTCATCCGCCAAGGGGAGGAGAGGGGAAAGGTTTCCCTTTCGCTTGAAGTTTCCGTCCCCACCGAGGAGAAGGAGAAGAACTCTTTCTTCCAAAGCGACCTTTGGGCGCGCGTCAAAAAGCTGCGCGAGGTCATTGCGGATTACCGCGGCAGTGAGTTCGCTTCAATGATGGGCTCCGCCGTCGTTCGCCCCCCCGTGGTGCGCACCAACCCCATCTTAAAAAACAAGGATCTCAGGCAATGCTTGGAGCTTTGGGAATTTTTGGAAGGGTACGACGACGAGGAAGCGGCGGGCGTTTCCACTTCGGAAAGCGACCTTGAGATCTCCGATGCGCAACAAAAATTTGTGATGCAGGGCGCAGCGCAACAATATATGTTGTTCCGCAGATTTGCCGATATGGCAAACCCCATCCAACCCAAGAAGAAAAAGAAAAAGAATTACAAGGTGCCCGCGCAAGAGCTGTTGGGCGAAAAGGAAGTCGTTTCGGTTTCTCCCACCGAGGAGGACCAAGACGAAACCGCCTATTTGGTGGAAGTTGCCCTCCAAGCGGAGGAGATCGCCTTGACCGAATGGAAGGAAGAGCAAGCCCGCTTGCTTAAGGAGAGGGAGGAGCTTCTCCGTCAGATGGAAGAAGAGCGCGAGGAAAGAGAAAGGGCGGAGCGCGAGAGCGTCAAGTCCGCCGTGGACAACCTCCCCGCAGAGTACGAAGAGTATACCCCGCCCGTCTTCGAGGCGCAGCCGGAAGCCCCCGAAAAAGAGGAACCGGAGGAGCCGCAAGAAGAGGACAGCGTGGTTTTCGTCAAGTCCTTTGCCGCCAAATTGCGCGTTGCGGACGACGAGATCAAGGAATACTACTGCGCCATCGCCAACGCTTTGCTTTCCAAGGCGGGCGTGCGCGAGCGTAACGCCTTCGATCACGTGGATTTTTATAAGGGCAGGCGCACGATCGCGCGCGTCATGCTGATGGGCAAAGCCCTCCGCGTTTACTTTATGCCCCTTGCCGAGGAGCTTGTCAAAAAGTACGGCTTGACGGACAAGGCGGATATCAAAAAGTTTGCCGCAACCCCTTGTTTGCTTAAAGTAAAGGGCCCGCGCGGTCTCAAAAAGGCGCTTGGCATCATAGCCGAGATCTCGGAAGGCAAGGAGGCTAAGAACCCCGTCTTAAAGACCAAGGAGAACTTTGCGGCTATCTCCGAAGAGGAATCCTTGCTTACGGGCGAGGTGCGTCGTCGCGTGATCACCGCCCTCCAAAAGGAGAGGTTAAGACGGATGAAGCTCCGTCCCGAACCCCCGCGGGAGGAATACGATTACACCGAAGAAGTTGCGGCGTATCAAAAGAAGGAAGAAAAGAAAAAGAAAAAGGTGAAGGAACTCGTTTTGGATTCCGGCGTGACCCCGCAGGAGATCGGCAAGACCATCCGCCGCGCGGAGGAAGAGGAGATCGTGGAATCTCTGCCGGAAGAAAAGGAGAAGCCCGTCCTCGAAGGAGCGGACGGCGACCCGTTGTTCGCTCGCGTGGAAGCGCTTTCCTCCGGAGAGGAAGTGGTGTTCGCGCTGCCTAAAAAGCAGGAAGAGCAAGAGCCCGAGAAGAAGACTTTCGAAGTGCCGCCCGACGGCGACGTTTTGAAGCCCAAGCCCATTACGGCGGACCAGATCTTCGGGCAGGCGTCCTTTTCCAAGCCGCAACCGAGCGGCGCCAAAAAGGAAGCGCCCAAAAAGAAGAATATCTTTTCGAGGATATTCAGAAGAGGTAGGAAATGAAGCAAGGCAAAGGCGTAAAGATCGCAAAGCTGTCGCTTAAGATCCTATTCGGAGCGGTGGTGGCGCTGTTTATGGCGCTGTTCATCCTCTCAAAAGTAAGCGCAAGCCCCATCTTTTTGTTCAACAAAACGGCGATGTGGGTAATGACCGAAAGTATGGACCCGACCATCCCGCCGCGCACCTATATCTTGGTGGAAAAAGCGAGTGCGGACGAGGTGCAAGAGGGGGATATTATCGTATTCCGCTCCTCCGACCCGCGCATCAAGGGCAAGTTCAACACCCATCGCTTGGTTAGTAAGTCGGGCGATAAGCTGGTGACCAAGGGGGACAACAACGTAGCAGACGACGGCGCCTATTCCCCCAAAAGCGAGGACGTCGTGGGCAAGTACGTCAAGACGCTTGACGGAATGACCTTCCTCGGCAGGGTGGTGATGACCCCCGTCGGGTTTGCCGTATTGATCGTGCTCTTCTTCGTTACGATGGTGCTTTGCATCATCCCGGACGTAAAGGACGCGGCGCGCATCAAGCAAGAAGAAGACGAAAAACAAAAACAAAAGGAGATCCGTCGCCTGATCGACGAGGAAGTCGAGCGCCTGAAAGAGAGCGGGCTTCCCACAGAGGACGGACAAGACGCAGGGGAGAAGGCCTCCCCGAAAGGAGAAGGAAAGAATGGATCAATTTAAAACGCGCAGAGTGGATATCGCTTTCGTTTTGCTGATCCTCGTGAGCATTGCCGCGATGGTTAATATCATCGTGCTTACTTCTCAGTATTACACCGGGTCCAGCGAACAGGCTGTGCGCGCGGCGGAAGTTTACTCGCTTGACGCGCAGGAAAAGTTTGAGGGCAAGTTGGATTACATCCGCGAAAAAACCGAAGCGGTAGCCCACGTTGCCGGCTCGATCACCGAAAAGACCGAACTGCACAACTTCTTCAGAGATATGCGTTCCTCCGGCGTTTACAGCGGCGAACTCATCCAGCTTCGCTACTTCTACGGCGACAAGGAATATGACGAAAGCGGTCTTGAGATCGCCGAGCACAACGTTCACGTGGATGCGATGCGCGAAAAGGGCGTCACCGCAACGTACGGTTTGATCTACGACGAAAGAGGTCTTACCAGCGTGGCGTGTTATTCCCCCGTGGCGGAAGGCAACGTGGTGGACGGCGTGGCGATGTACTACACGCAGGAAGCGTTGACCTCCTTCAAAACCGAACTGGACGAGAAAAAACTTTCTTATTCCGAACTCAGCGTTATTTGCTGTCAAAACTACGGCGGGGAAGGCACGTCGCAGATCCTCAGCGTATTGCATTCCAAAACCGACGTCAACGTAAACGACTCCCTCTTTGCCTTTTTGGAAACGCTGTCCAACGACACCACGGCGGCGGATGAGGTAAAAGAAGCGTTGGAAAGCGGCGCGGATGAAACGTTGTCCTTGCGCTTTGGCAACGAGCGTTACGTGGTCACCATCGGGTACGCCGGTCAAAACGATTCGGGCATGTACGTCGTGGGCGTATATAGGGAAAGCGAAGTTTATTCCGACGGTTTTACCTTGGTGGAAAACAGCATCGTTACGATGGCGATCTTGATCTTGGTCATCGTGGTGTTCACGGTTTATTACGTAATATCCCGTCGTCGTATTTTCCAAAAGATCGAGGAGATCGACACGGTCAACCAAATGCTGCAATGTCCGACGCTTTTGAAGTTTGAGCGCGACGCACAGGAGATCGTAAACGCCAACAAAGGCTCCACTTTCGCGGTGGTGGTCTCGCACGTGCAGCACTTCAATTACGTGACCGAAAAGTACGGCGAAGCGGCTACGATAAACATCCTTCGTCATATCCGCAGCGTTTTTGCGCAGGCGATGATGTCGGGCGAAACCTACGGTTACATCGACAACGGCGAATTCGTTCTTCTTCTCCACTACGGCGAAGAAGCGGTTTTGGAAAACCGTTTGGTCAGCTTGTTCGAGGCGGCGCGTAGGCACTACCTCGGCGATGACCTCCCCGACGATTACGATATGAAGATGCTGTTTGGCGTTTACCGCGCGGGCAAGGGTTCGACGGTGCCCATGGACAAGATGGTGGAAAAGGCGATGGAAGTTTCCGACTTGCCGTCGCGTACCGACATCAACCGCATTTGCAACTTCTACGACGAGACCGTCCGTTCCAATTACATGATCAAGGCAGAGATCGAAAACCGAATGGAAGCCGCCCTCGAAGCGGGCGAATTCCGCGTGTTCTATCAGCCCAAGTACAATTTGGAACTTGATCGTATCGACGGCGCGGAAGTTTTGGTGCGTTGGTACAACGCCGAAGCAAAGAATTATCGTTCCCCGGCGGAGTTCCTCCCCGTGTTTGAGGAAAACGGCTTTATTTCCAAGTTGGACCGTCACATTTACTACACCGCTTGCGAAAACATGGCGCGTTGGGTCGCGGAGGGCAAAAAGGTCTATCCGATCTCGGTCAACATCTCGCGTGTTACCGCCATTCAAAGCGACTTCTTGGATTACTACATCAAGGTAAAAGATCACTTCAACATCGGCAAGGGCTTCATCACGCTGGAATTTACCGAAAGTTTTGCATATGAAAACTACGAGTACCTCGCCACCGTTGCGGACCGCTTGAGAAAAGCCGGCTTCCTTTGCTCCATCGATGACTTTGGAACGGGCTATTCCACCTACAACGTCTTGAAACTTTTGAACATGGACGAGATCAAGTTCGATAAGTTCTTCCTTGACAAAGGTATCTCGGAAAAGACCGACCGCGTCATCTTAAAGAGCGTTATCGACATGGGTAAGACGCTCGGGCTCAAGACCACGCAGGAAGGTGTGGAAACCTTGGAGGACCTCACGATGCTCCGCGAAATGGGATGCCGCATCATTCAGGGTTACTTCTTCGCCAAGCCGATGAGCAGCAGCGATTACAACGTGTTTATCGAAAACTTCCATAAGGAGAACCCCATCTTGGCGGCGGAAAAGGAAGCGAAGAAAAAGAAGAAGGGGGCGGACGC
The DNA here is from genome assembly GCA_017615495.1 of Clostridia bacterium. GTDB lineage: Bacteria > Bacillota > Clostridia > Christensenellales > CAG-1252 > CAG-1252. Next base: position 6,004 of record JAGAAA010000064.1, on the reverse strand, counting down.
AGGCGCCGCGCCGGATGTCGAACAATAAAATATTTTGTCGAATAATGTCAAAAAAGAAGCACTCCCATGCAGGAGTGCTTTTTGTTTTTTATTCATTTGCAGATCAGATCTTTTCTTTGAAAAAGCTGCAACACGCCTTGCCTGCCGCCTTGCTTTCGTAAAGGGCGGTATCCGCGCGCTCCATCAGAGAGGTGTCTATCCTTTCCCCGAAAGCGACGCCCGCGCTGAGAGTGATCTCGGGCGCGCCCGCCTTGGCGTCTTCGGTCAGAGATTCGTTGATGCGGTCGTATTTGTTTTGGATGATCTTCGAGCTGTTTTCATCAATACCGAACAGGACGACGGCAAATTCGTCGCCGCCGATGCGGAAGATGCTGTCCTCGGTGCGGAAGTTCTCGCGCATCAATTCCACCACGCGGGTCAAGACTTTGTCGCCGGCGAGGTGACCGTGGTTGTCGTTGATCTGCTTGAAGTTATCCACGTCCAAGATCAAAAAGGCTACGTTTCCTTCCTCGGAAGAGGTGAGCACCTTTTCAAACGCGTTGCGGTTGAGAGCGCCGGTCAAGGCGTCGTGTTCCGCCTTGAATTTCAAGCGATTTTTGCTGCGGCGGTTGGATTCGTACATCAAGTTGTAGGCGTAGGCGAGCATACGAAGTTCGTACGCGCCTTGCACGGGCAGGGGAGAATCGTTTTCAATAAAGGGGATGGAATGGATGAGCGGGGTAAAGACGCGCCGCGAAGTCAGGATCACGATGAAGATGGAAAGGAAGATGTACGACGCGATCAAAACCAACTCGTAGATCATTGCAAAACGGAGGCGGAACTCCGCGTCCGCTTGTTCCTCTTCCAGTTCGCCGACAAGGTTTTTTAAGCAATCGTCGGTTTGATTTGTGATCTTTTCCTTCGAAGAAGAATATTTTTGGTCAAAGAGAACGGTGCGGGCAAGGGAGGCTTTTTCCGCGTTAGAAAGGGCGCGCTCTTCTTCGGAGAGGAGGACGGACGTTACTCTTCGGTCGTAGGTGGAAAGGTCGTCGCCCATCGACTCCGCCTTAAGGCGCATTGCCTTATACTCGGTAAACATCAATTTGCGCGATTCGTTCATCGCGTTGTCCAAACTCGTATACGCGTCGGAGAGGGGGAAGCGCTCCGCAATAAACTCAAGGGCGTCTTCACGGCGGCGGGTCTGGTCCGACTCGGTGAAGTAATTGTCCATATGCTTGCGGTCGCCCGTTTCAACAAACAAACGAACTTGCTCGGTCAAATAATCGGAGGAGGAGACCATTTCCTTCACCTTTTCTTCCCACGAAACGTAGTCGCGGGTGACGCGGATCAAATCGTTGTAATTCATCAAATTGAAGAAAAGACCGGCGACCAAACACGCGGAAACGATCGTCATGATGATGGCGAAGATAGTAATTGTTCGTTTCATGGGCATGCCGTGCTTATGCCCTTGTGACGGATTGTCTCCCATACCCTTTTCGTTCTTCTTTTTAAAAATGTTCGCCCTAAATCAAGTCTGTTTCTACATAATTATTAAAGTTTTTTTGCGCGATTGTCAAACAAAAACAGGGAAAATGGCGCATTTTTGTAAAAAATATGTAAAACGAAGGAGTGTTTGAAAGATATTTGTAAAAAAGGGGTTTACAGCGCGCTAAATAAAATATATAATATATATGTATAATTCTGCGCGCGCGACGCGCGCTCGCACGTATACGAAGGAGCAAAAATGAAGTGGTTCGGTAAGCACGTTTCCAAAAAGGACAAAAAGGCGTTGTTCACGCAACTTTTTGCCGTGGTGCTTTCCGGCATCTTGGCGATCACGCTCGGGGTGATCAGCTTCGCTTGGTTTTCGATGAACTCTTCCGTCGACCATTCCGGTATGCAGGTGGTGGTCTCGTCCGACGCGGTGGACATCTTGATCGAAAGGTCTTCGAGTGAGTACGACGTTGGGTACGAAGGTATCACGGGCGCGGGTGGCTTGAAGTCCGTCCTTGCGGCCAAGGAATACGACTTTGTCGCCACCGATTCTGCGGATGCTTACCTTCTTGCTTACGAGCTGGTCGTTACGGACATCACCTACGAAGGAAAAAGATACTTGGTCCCCGGCGCGTACGGGACGATGACTTTTTACATCCGTCCCCAAACGGGGCACGACAACGAGACCGTCCGCATCGGGCTTTCCTTTGACGGGTACGCAAACGTTTACAGCGAAGGGGCGTCGACGCCCACCATCCAACTCGTCACCAAAGAGAGCGTTTGCAACCTTTTGAAGGGGCACATCTTGTTCTTCCAAAACTACGACTATGATTCCACTTACGACGGCTACGTTTATTCCGATATGATCACGGACGGCGGCTTCGATTACGATATGTCGCAGCATTCGAAATGCACCGATCCGGGCAAGACCGATCTTTATAAGATCGAGCTTTATTGGGAATGGCCCATTACGTATTACGCCATCCATGACGATCTGTCCACTACCTCCCCCGCGGTCACCAACAAGTACCCGGTGGAAACGGGTGTGCTTATGGAGCAAAATCCCAACTATTTTTACCCGCCGTACGCAACCTTGACGACGGATGAAAACAAAAGCGACGCCTACAACGACGGCGACCAATTGATCGGCGACAACGTGGAATTTTTGGTCGTCCGTATCGGTGTGATGTGAGGAAAGTATGCAAACGAGCGGTTTGACAAAAACACAAAAGATCGCTTTCGTCCTGCGCGTGCTGGTCGTTTTTGTTTTGATGCTCGGCGCCATAGGCGCCGCTACTTTCGCGTGGTATGCTTACCGCGCGGGGACGGCGGCTTACGCCCCCATCTTCTCCCCGGAAGCGTTGTACATCGGCGCCGGTCACCGTGACTTTGACGACGATACTTTCGAGGACATCCGCTACCTCTATTTCAACGGGTTGGACGCCGAGGGCGGCGATTACGTTGACAAGGTTTTTTGCGTTTTCGGAAAGGGCGTCGGCGCTTATAAGATCCAACTTGCTTACACCACAAACAACGCGTTTACCTACATGATCTATCACGCCACCGAGTCGGAGACCGCTACCGCCGGCGCCGTGGAATACGAAGTGCACCAAGCTTCGGCAAGAACGTATTATTACACCGCCAACGGCGAAGCCGTTGCGGGCACCTATTTGAACAAGACGGAGGAGGATGGCAGGGCCATCGCCACAAACGCAAATCACGCCGATACTTACGGCTCCTATTCCTCCGTTCACAAAAACGCCGAGCCCATTTATTGGCAGACCTCCGCTTCCGAGACGGGCAACGTGCGCGGCGATTTCGTAAACTATTATCTGCTCCGTATCTACAAGAACGGCAAGGCCACCAACGACCGTGAGACCGACGTGCTTTGCATCTCGGCAAAGGCGATCACGGTGCACGAGTGAGGAAGGATATGATGGGACGCAAGGGAAAGATCACGATCATTCTTGCGGTCGCTATGATAGCGATCCTTCTTGTCGCGGGCGGCGTGCTTGCAACTTATGCGGCGTATACCAGTAGCCGCAGCGCGCAGCGTACCGTCGCAACTTACGACGCGCAGGGCGAGAGGTTCTCCTCCAACACCTTGGTCAGAGGGCACAGCAAGGATAACGTAAAGACCCTTTACGTAACGAGCGCTTCCGTGGCGCCGGCATCCGTCGTCACCATTTGCAACTATGAAAGAGGCAAGCAGACGCTTCCCAATTCCGAGCAGATCGGGTATTCGCTACTCGTGCGTTTTGTACGGCACGATCCCACTTCGGAAGAAAAGTACGTTCCGGTAGACGCGGCGTATATGACAGCAAACTCTTTGACGGGGTATTCCGTGACGCTTCGCATCGGGGAAAGCGTCGTCACCCTCGATTCTTCGCACCTCAGTGACAACACTTACTCGGGCACCCTTACCGCAAACGTGTCCGATTCCGATTCGTATACCTTGACGTTCGGTACGAATTTTGCGGCAAACCAACCCAACCTTTACGTGGAGATGATCGCCACGCCGCAAAACGTCGGGTTGCATGCCATCTGCGGTATTTTCAAGGCGGGCTTGCGCGCGGCAGGCGCCTCCAATTCTTGGTCGGGGGCCTTCAGCGACGATACGAGCATTGCGCCTTCCGTCTACGACGGTTACAATTATCAGATCACCGGCGTCGGCTCGGGTACCGCTACTTTGTCCTGGGATGATACGCGCGTTGAGCTCAGCGCCGTTTCCGCGCAAAAACTCCTTACCATCGAGGGGGCAACGCAAACGGGTAGCAGCATTACTTTCCACGTGGATTCCGACGTGGAAAGTTTGTACGATCTGCAATTCCACAAAAAGAACATAACTACGGAGACCTGGGGGGACATGCCCGCTACGGTCGTTCGCTTCCGTTTCGGAGCGTAAGGGGGAGAAGATGAGCAAGAGATCGAAATTTACGATGCATTTGGTCTTTGCCGCGACGGCGGTGCTTTTCTTGGCGCTCCTCGCGTTCTCAATGGGGCTTTCGGCAGGGACCACGGCGTTTGCCGCCGAGCCGGAGCAGACGTATAACATTTACACCGTCGCAGACTTCGTCGGTTACGCGCGTGCGTACGCCGCGGGCGATAGAAACCCCAAAGACGTTCTCAACATTTCCATCAACTCGGGTAGTGAGATCACAGATGATACCTTTATCAGTTTGGGCACGGCGGCGCGTCCCTTCGCGGGCACCATCGACATCCCCGCGGCAGGTATCGATACCTTCCGCCTTTTCAATTGCCCGCTGTTCGATTACGTTTCTACCGATATGCGCATTACCGGCGCGGGCGTTATCAAGATCATCCGTGAAAAGGAGAGTCAGACGCCGGCGGTCGGCGTTTTGACCTCGGGCGCGGTGTTTGCAAATCACGTGGTGAAGGGTACCAATGCGGCTTCTTGGACCGTGCAATTGCTTCCCTATTCCGGCGATGGCACAGCGGCTACCGATCACGAAGGACTGATCGGCGACATTGCCGCGACCGCTTCGGTCAGCGTTTCGTTTAACAACACGTCCGACCTTCCCGTTTCCAAAGCGGGGGCGGCGGGTTTGATCTGCGGCACCCTTGGCGCGGGCGCTTCGCTTTCCGTTACGACAAGCGGCTCCGGCTCGGCCATCACCGTGACGTCGACCGGCGGTAACGCGGGCAGCCTTGTCGGCACGATGCAGGACGGCGCCACTTTGACCCTTGCTTCCGCCAACGCTTCTCGCGTGAGCACGGTCACGGGCGCGGGCTACGCGGGCGGACTTGTGGGGAGCGCTGTCAATCCCACCGTTGCGTTTAGCACGGGAGTTTCCCCGTATACGATCACTTCGTCCGTCACCGGTACGTCGGGTGCGGGCGGCGTTTTCGGGTACTACAAAACGCAGGCGGCAAGCGAGACCTTTGAAGCGGATAATTATCAGTTTGCAAGCGGTTTGACCGTTTCGTCCTCAAATAACGCGGGCGGTTTCTTCGGCTTTTTGGATAGCGAATGCGCGGCGTTTACCTTTGACGGATGCGCTTCTTCAAGCAAATCTTTCTCCTTTGTGCTTTCCGCCGGCTCGGCGCGCGGCGGCGTTGCGGGACGATTCCGCGCAAGCGCGCTCACAAGCGTCTTTGAAGTGACGGATCTTGATTTTACCGTCAACGCGTCGGGCGCTTATTCCGCCGGTGTGATTGGTGTGGTTTCGGATAATCCCGCGTATATTCATCTCCACGATCTGGAAGTGGCTTCTTCAACCAACTCGCCGACGGGGGGCTTGATCGGCAACCTCGGCGAAGGGGGCAGTTTTGTTGACGTGAAGGACGTCGTTGTCAGCGACGGGTTTGACGCCGGCTTGATCGGCAATATGCCGCAGGGTATTTTGAGGATCAAGGGAAAAACCGATTTTTCCGCATATACGCAAACGAGTTCGTCGGCGGGCTTGATCGCAAGAGATCGCGGGCGCGCTTTGATTTACGCGGTCGGCGACGGCGAAGGTACGGGCTGGACCTACAAGAGAAACACCTCCACTTCCATTGACGACATTCG
>JAGAAA010000063.1 GCA_017615495.1 Clostridia bacterium | reverse complement strand
TCTTAACCTTTTCCTTGCTGTCGACAAGTTTGTTGTAGACCTTAACGATAAGCGCGACGACGATGATAACAAGCGCCGCAACGCCGATGCCAATCAACAATTTGACCCACCAAAACATAAGTTCACCTCTTGCTGTTATTCTCGCGGGCGTCTTCGCTTGTTTGCGAAGCATCCGCAACTTTGTCTATTTTACCACTTTCCGCATTCTCTGTCAACTCAGAAGGGGGTACTTCCGCCCGTTCCGCCCTTTTGATGGCGGTGGCGGCGTCTTCCTCTTTGAGGAAGACGTCCCTTCCGTAGTACTTAATCATCAACTTGTCGAGCAACATCCTCATCGGAGCGAAAAGAACGATGTTGAACGCGGCGTTGCCCACCACGTGCACGATATAAAAATAGATGCCGCGCATGTAGGTAATAGTGAAGATCAAAGAGAAAGAGCGCCCCGTCCGCCCCGCTCCGATAATGGAATCTATGAGGGTGGTCAACACGCCGAAAGCCGCGGTCACAACGATGGTAAACGCAAGATAAATAAACCTGTTTTTCAGTTTGAAAACGCGAGCGAGCAAGAAAGTCATAAAGGCGACGAAATTCCAATGGATAACGTACGCCAAAACCCACGTGTGAACGCCCCAAATGAAGCATTCTATCACGATGAAGATGCCCGTCGCAATAAAAGCGATCTGCGGCTTGAGGCAGGCTGCGTAGAGCATGATCAGGAGCGTGACGACCTCCACGTTGGGGATGGCCGCCAGCGCCTGTTTGCCCGCAGAGAGCAGCGCTGCCGCAAGCGCGGTTAGGACTATGTCCTTAGTTAAGAGTGATTTTTTCCGCTGCATCGGGAAGAGTGAACAACAATGCAGAGCCGCTCACCGCCGTATAATGCCAATTGCCCACGTCAACGGTAAAGGCGATCAACACCTTCAAGCCGGCAGTATAAGGAATGGCATCAACGCCAACGCCGGAATAATTAAAGGTTTCGCCACCGTAAGTAACGGAATCACACGTACCGTAAAGGTCAATGAGATTTATGTCATCCGTGTTGATAAACACACCGATGTACTTGCCGTTGGCGTTGTCATTATTGATCGTAACGCCATCGTAAGTAACGCTGGTAAAAAAGGTGCCGTACGAGCTTGTGCTTGCAGTAAAGTCGATCGTACCGGCGGCTTTCATCAAGTCGAACGCTTCGCTGACAGATCCGGAAAACGCAGCAGTTCCGTTGCCACCGTTCGGATCCGCTTTCTTTTCGCAACCCACCATAAAGATTGCGGTCAGCAAGCATACCAAGAGCAGTAAAATCGCAATAATTTTTCTCATTTTCTTTCCCTCCGAAAGTAATTTATTGAGCATTCCGCGCTTGAAGTATCCTGACTGGAGCGGCGCTTTGGCGCCCTGCGTGCCTTCCCTGGTAGTGACGTTCGCTAACGCTTCTCTCTCTGCAAAGAAGCGGCTCTTACAGTAGCGGGGGCTGTGCGGGATTTTCACCCGCTTCCTTGTCCGCACGGAATTTTCACCGTATTAAGTTGTGCGAAGGGGCGCGATAACGCGCCCCCTGATGCCTTTTTTGCAAGGGAATGATCCCTTGACTTATTACAGACCTCTCTTGATGTAAGAAGTGTGCAAAATGTGATGCGCCTTGTGGCTGTTGGGTTCGCCAAGGTACTCTTTGTAAAGAGCGATGATGGCGGGGTTCTCGTGCGACTTGCGGAACTTCATGCTGCTGTCAAGCTTGTAGATGCTTGCCGCGCGGGTCGCCTTGATGTCAACGTTGTTCCTCTCGTCCGCGGTACGGATGGGCTGACCGCCGCCGTTCACACAGCCGCCGGGGCAGCTCATGATCTCAATGAAGTGATAGGGGCTCTTGCCTGCCTTGATCTGCTCCATCAAAACGCGAGCGTTGGCGAGGCCGGAAGCAACCGCCACCTTGACTTTGATGCCGGCAACGTCGTATTCCGCTTCCTTGATGCCTTGAGTGCCGCGCACTTCCTTGAAGTCCACCGAGGGGAGTTCCTTACCGGTAAGCTTTTCAGCCACGGTACGGAGAGCAGCCTCCATAACGCCGCCGGTAGCGCCGAAGATGACGCCTGCGCCGGTGGAGATGCCGAGGGGCTCGTCAAACTTCTCCGCGGGGAGCTCGTTGAACATGATGCCCATGCGCTTGATAAGTTTGGCAAGCTCGCGGGTGGTCAAAACGGCGTCGATATCGGGGATGCCTTCGCCCGCTGCATTTTGGTCAGGACGGGTCTTTTCAAACTTCTTGGCGGTACAGGGCATCACGGAAACTACGTAAATGTCCTTGGGGTCCTTGCCGATCTTCTCCGCATAGTAGGTTTTGACGATGGCGCCAAACATCTGTTGCGGGGACTTGCAGGTAGAAAGGTGCGCAAGTTGATCGGGGAAGTTGTGCTCGATGAACTTGATCCATGCCGGAGAGCAGGAAGTGATCATCGGAAGCGTGCCGCCGTTCTTAACGCGGCTAATGAATTCGGTGCCTTCCTCCATGATGGTAAGGTCGGCGGCAAAATCAACGTCAAATACGTTGTTGAAGCCCATTCTACGAAGCGCAGCCGCCATTTTGCCCTCAACTTCGGTACCGATGGGACTATTGAATTCCTCACCCAAACCGACTCTGACGGAAGGAGCGGTGCCCACGATCACGTACTTGTTGGGGTCCGCAAGCGCGGCGATCACGTTGTCGATCTCGGACTTTTCGGTCAAAGCGCCGGTCGGGCAAACTGCGATACATTGTCCGCAACCCACGCAAGCGACGGAGGAAAGCGGGTTCTCAAACGCGCAAGCGATGTGCGTATCAAAGCCGCGAGCGTTCGCACCGATGACCGCAACCGATTGATATTCCTTACACGCCGCAACGCAGCGACGGCAAAGGATACACTTGTTGTTGTCGCGCACGAGGTACGGGGTGGTCTCGTCAAGCGGATAATTGGAAGTCGCACCCTTGTACTTGTTTTCGTCGCAGCCGTATTCCAAAGCAAGCGCTTGCAATTCGCAGCTCTTGTTTCTGACGCAGCTCAAGCACTCCTTCTTGTGGTCGGAGAGAAGAAGTTCCAACGTGGTCTTGCGGCTTTGCATGACCTTGGGAGAGTTGGTAGTAACTTCCATCCCTTCGCTGACCGGGAAAACGCAAGCGGCAACCAGGGTCCTTGCGCCCTTCACTTCCACCACGCAAATACGGCAAGCGCCGATGGCGTTGATGTCCTTCAAGTAGCAAAGCGTGGGGATCTTGATCCCTGCTTGACGCGCGGCTTGCAAAATGGTGCTGCCGGCGGGAACGGATACGGCGATGCCGTTGATCTTTAAATTAACCATCTTAGTTTCTTCCATATCTGTTACCTCCGTTATTCCTTAATGATCGCCTTGAACTTACAAGTCGACATACAAGCGCCGCACTTCACGCACTTTGCGGGGTCGATCGCCATCGCGGCAAGCTTCTTGCCCGGAGCGATATAGTCGGTGCGGGAGATCGCGCCGGCGGGACATTGCCTCTGGCACATGCCGCAACCGATACAGCTATCCTTAATGATCTTGTACTGCAACAGGCTCTTACATACGCCCGCGGGGCACTTCTTATCGCGGATGTGCGCGATGTACTCGTCACGGAAGTAGCGGAGCGTGGAAAGCACCGGGTTGGGTGCGGTTTGTCCGAGGCCGCAGAGGGAGTTCTCTTTGATGTAGTAGCAAAGCTTTTCCATATCCTCGAGGTCCTGCATCGTGGCTTTGCCCGACGTGATCTTGTCGAGGTACTCAAGAAGCCTCTTGTTACCGATACGGCAGGGGGTGCACTTACCGCAGCTTTCATCCACCGTGAAGGTGAGGAAGAACTTTGCGATATCGACCATGCAGTTATCCTCGTCCATAACGATCATACCGCCCGAGCCCATCATGGAACCGATGGAGATCAAGTTGTCGTAATCGATGGGGATATCAAAGTGTTCCGCAGGAATGCAGCCGCCGGAAGGACCGCCGGTTTGCGCCGCCTTGAACTTCTTGCCGTTGGGCACGCCGCTGCCGATGTCTTCGATGACCTCACGAAGGGTGGTACCCATCGGGATCTCCACAAGACCGGTGTTGACGATCTTACCGCCAAGAGCAAACACTTTGGTGCCGCGGCTCTTTTCGGTACCCATGGACTTAAACCAATCCGCGCCCTTCAAAATGATCTGCGCGATGTTGGCGTAGGTTTCAACGTTGTTGAGAACGGTCGGCTTGCCAAAGAGGCCTTTGTGCGCGGGGAACGGAGGACGGACGCGCGGCTCACCGCGGTTGCCTTCGATACTGGTCATAAGAGCGGTCTCCTCACCGCAGACGAACGCGCCTGCGCCGAGACGGATCTCAAGGTCAAAATTGAAGCCGGTGCCGAGGATGTTCTTACCGAGGAGGCCGTATTCCTTAGCCTGATCGATAGCGATCTGCAACCTTCTGACGGCGATGGGGTACTCCGCACGGACGTACACGTAGCCCTGTTGCGCGCCGATCGCATACGCCGCGATCGCCATCGCTTCAATGACCGCGTGGGGGTCGCCTTCCAAAACGGAACGATCCATGAATGCGCCCGGGTCGCCCTCGTCGGCGTTACAAGCAACGTACTTTACGTCGCCCACGGCGTCCTTGGTGAACTGCCACTTCCTACCGGTGGGGAAGCCTGCGCCGCCTCTGCCGCGGAGGCCGGAAGCAAGCACGACGTCGATAACTTCTTGCGGTTGCATCGAGGTCAAAACCTTGATAAGGGCTTGATAGCCGTCCATCGCGATATATTCGTCAATATTTTCGGGATTGATCACGCCGCAGTTACGAAGCACGACGCGAGTTTGCTTCTTATAGAAGTTGGTTTCGGAAAGAGCCTTGACCGTCTTGCCGGTTGCCTTCTCTTTGTAGAGCAAGCGCTCCACCAAGCGACCTTTGACGAGGTGCTCCGAAACGATCTCGGGGACGTCCTCCACCTTGACGCAGCTGTAGAACGCGCCTTCCGGGTAAACGATGACGACGGGACCGACGGCGCAAAGACCGAAGCAACCGGTCTGGACCGTCTGGACGTCGGCGGTGAGGTTTGCTTTAGCAAGCTCTTCGTTAAATGCCTTCAAAATGTTTGCGCTGTTGTTGGAGTGACAACCCGTACCACCGCAAACCAAAATGTGACTTCTGTACATATCTTCCTCCTCTCTTACTTGACGATATATTCCGTCACAGGCTCTCCGCCCAAAATGTGCTTTTCAACAATGACCTTCACCTTGTCGGCGTTAAGACCGGCGTAAGTGACGGGAGCCTTCCCGGGAAGAACGACTTCCACGGCGGGTTGCTCTTTGGCTTCGATACTTCCCGCGCGAGAGATCCTGACGTTTTTGATCAAACGAGAGGAGATCTCGTCCACGAAAGCGTTAAACACTTCCACGGCGCCGGATTGCAGCCCAACGGTACCCATGCCGACAAACACGTGAGTTTCCCCCTCTTTCGTGTTATCGCGGATAAACACCTTGGATTGCATCTTTTCCCTAATGGCATTGATGTCTGCGATGCTTTTCATATCACTTTCCTCCAAATAAGTTTGTTAGAGTATAGTTTACGTCCTTGCGGACTTTCACCATTGTTTCCGTATCTGAATAGGCGCCGTACTTGGTTTCGATCAAGCGAGAATCAAAGACGAAACCGCCCTTTTTGGTGACCGCCGACAGCGTGATGACCGTAATGGGCATCTCCTGCCAGAAGACGATCAAGGCGTCGCCAACCTTCCCAAGGGGCACCCCCTTAAAAAGCGCGCGTACGACCGTGCCTTTTTCGGTGGAACGATAGGCAAATTCCCCGCCCGAGCCTTCCGCCGTTTGTTTCAAGCAAGCAAGCCCTTTGCCGCGCGGCGCTTTTTCCCCCGCGAAAGCCTTTCGGACTTCCTCTTCGTTGATGCCGAAGCCGTCGTCGGAGACCTCCAAAGAAACGCCGTCTTCTTCCTCGGCAAGCATGATCAAAACGTGCTTTGCCAAAGCCTCCAAACTATTTACGACCAAATCGACCAAATGCTTCGATATTTCCATAGCCAATACGCGCGTGCGCGAGCACGTTCAAGATAGATTTTAACATATAACCTTATATTTTGCAAACTATTAACACTCATTTTATGAAATGAAACCAGCTTTTTTCGACAATTCCGCCCTACTTTCCGCCTGCGCGTAAAAAAAGGAGTTTCGTATCGGTACAAAACTCCTTTTTGTGTCTCAAATGTTGAAGGCGAACCGTGTCAGTCCTCCTTTTTCTCCTCCTGCGCTTCTTCCGCGGGAGCGGCTTCTTCCGCAACGGGTTCCTCCGCCGGAGCCCTTTCGGCGTTCTTTTTGGCGGAAGCTTTCTTCGCGGGCTTAGCTTCGGTTTTTTCTACGGGTTTTTCTTCGGGTTTTTCTTCGGCGGGCTTAGCCTCGCTTGCCGCTTTCTTTTCAAAGACGGCAAAGTAAAGTTCCTTCTCGCTAAACCAGAAAGCCAGCGCGGCAAACAACATTGCAAACGGGATCAAAAGGTATGAATAGATCAAGAAGAAGTAGGTTGCCCAACCCGCGTCCCAATCGGCAGCCAAAGCCACGCGAAGCGCAAACAGCACGAGGAAGAACACGAGCGAGCCCAAGAAGACCAAAATGGAAACGATTTTAAGCTTTTGGTCCTTTTTCCAATAAGCGATAACGGCAAGCACCGTCGTCGTGATCAACGCGCAAGCAACCAGGAAGCTGAAGACGCCCACGGCGCAAGCCAAGCCGTCCGCGCCCGCCGTGGCGAGCCCCGCTCCGTCAAGCAACGAGAAGATCGAGGTCAACACCCAAAAGATGGAAAGGCCCAAAAACGCCCATTTGGCAACGCTGCGCCTTCTGATCGAAAGCAACACCGGGATCAAAAGCCAAAGGCTCACTTCGATGATCATGGAAAGGAGCGTACCCATCACCGGCATAAAACTGCCGTTGAAACTCCCTACGTAACAAATAAAACAAAACGCTGCGGCAACATAAAAAAGGATCGCGCAAACCGATTCCGCCCTCCTTTTTAACGCGTTGATCGCTTGATTAATACTCATAAATCACAATCCCTCCCCTTTAATTACGCTTTTATTATATTATTTACGGATTTTCCTGTCAACAATAAAAAAAACTTCGGCATGCAATTCCTGCCTGCCGAAGCCTTTTTTTTGAAACTTTGAATTACGCGTTGTACTTTGCGATGATACCCGCCACGTCTTTGGTGGTGATCCTGCCGTACACTTCGTCATTCACGCTGAGAACGGGAGCCAAACCGCAGCAACCGATGCAACGGGTCTCCAACAAGGAGAACTTCCTATCCGGAGTGCATTCGTCGTTGTCGATCTTAAGGATGTTCTTGACCTCGTTGATGATGTCGCCCGAGCCCTTGACGTAGCAAGCCGTTCCAAGGCAAACCGAGATTTGATACTTGCCGCGGGGATTCAAAGTAAACTGTGAGTAAAAGGTAGAAACGCCAAACACCTTCTCAAGAGGCACACCGAGTTCTTCCGCAACGATCTGCTGCACTTCCACGGGCAAATAGCCGTAGACGCCTTGCGCCGCTTGAAGCGCCGGCATCAAAGCGCCGGGGAGCTTCTTGATATCGGCAAGTTTCGCGCGAAGTTCTTTTTCTTGTGCTTCCGTCCCTTGGAAAGGCACGGTCGTAAGTTTGATCTTACCCATAAATTTTCCTCCTCACGGGAGAATCTTCTCCCTTGCAGTAGTGATTAAATTACGCATCCACCTTGCTCATGTGAGCGATGAGGTCCAAAACCTTGTTGCTGTAACCCCACTCGTTGTCGTACCAAGAAACGAGCATGACGAAGTTGCTGTTGAGGGAGATGCCCGCCGCAGCGTCGAAGATGGAAGTCCTGCTGTCGTGGATGAAGTCGGTGGAGACAACAGCGTCTTCGGTGTAGCCGAGGATGCCCTTGAGTTCGCCTTCGGAAGCCTTCTTCATAGCAGCCTTGATCTCATCATAGGTTGCGGCCTTCTCCAAGCGGCAGGTGAGGTCCACGACGGAAACGTCGAGGGTCGGAACGCGGAAGCTCATGCCGGTGAGCTTACCATTGAGCTCCGGAATGACCTTGCCGACAGCCTTCGCAGCGCCGGTGGAAGAGGGGATGATGTTGCCCGCAGCAGCGCGGCCGCCTCTCCAATCCTTCTTGGAAGGACCGTCGACGGTCTTCTGAGTAGCGGTGGTGGAGTGGACGGTGGTCATAAGACCTTCCACAAGACCGAAGTTGTCGTTGATGACCTTTGCGATGGGAGCGAGGCAGTTCGTGGTGCAGGAAGCATTGGAAACGACCTTCATGTCTTTGTTGTACTTGTCAAGGTTGACGCCGCAAACGAACATCGGAGCATCCGAGGACGGAGCGGTGATGACGACCTTCTTCGCGCCGCCGACAAAGTGAGCGGAAGCCTTCTCGGTCGTGGTGTTGATACCGGTCGCTTCGGCGATGTACTCAGCGCCGCAGCTCTTCCAATCGATGTCGGAAGCCGCCATCTGAGCGAAGACCTTGATCTTGTTGCCATTCACGATGAGCATGTTGTTCTCTTTGTCGGTGGAAATTTCACCGTCGAACTTGCCGTGAATGCTGTCATAGCGGAGCATATAGACCATGTAATCGAGATCGATGAACGGATCATTGATACCGACCACCTGGATGTCCTTCCTGCCGCAAGCGGCGCGGAAAACCAGACGACCTATTCTTCCGAAACCATTAATACCTACCTTAATCATAAAACTACCTCCATTTAAGTTTGTTGATTAAATTTTTCTTTCTTATGCTTTGCCTGCGCAGCCGAGAACGTCTCTGAGCTTGTGGCGGACGATCTCCTTGATGTTGGCGCGGGCGGGCTTCAAATACTCGCGCGGGTCAAACTTGTCGGGATGCTCGTCGAAGAACTGGCGGATGGTGCCGGTCATCGCGAGGCGGAGATCGGAATCGATGTTGATCTTACAAACGGAAAGCTTCGCCGCGTGACGGAGCTGCTCCTCAGGCACGCCGATGGCGTTGGGCATCTTGCCGCCGTGCGCGTTGACCATCTGAACGTACTCTTGCGGTACGGAGCTGGAACCGTGCAAAACGATCGGGAAGCCGGGAAGCCTCTTGGAAACTTCCTCAAGGATGTCAAAACGAAGGGGAGGCGGAACCAAAACGCCCTTCTCGTTCACCGTGCACTGCTCGGGCTTGAACTTGTAAGCGCCGTGCGAAGTACCGATGGCGATGGCAAGGCTGTCCACGCCCGTCTTGGAAACGAACTCTTCCACTTCTTCGGGACGGGTGTAGGAACCCACCGCGTGGCTGACTTCGTCCTCGATACCGGCAAGGGTACCGAGCTCGCCCTCGACCACAACGCCGTGATCGTGAGCGTATTCGACCACCTTTTTGGTGACCGCGATATTGTCTTCAAAGGAATGTGCGGAGCCGTCGATCATAACGGAAGTGAAACCGCCGTCGATGCAGGCTTTGCAGGTCTCGAAATCGGGACCGTGATCCAAGTGGAGCACGATGGGGATCTCGGGGCACTCGATGACCGCCGCTTCCACGAGCTTCACAAGGTAAGTATGATTCGCGTATGCACGCGCGCCCTTGCTGACCTGAAGGATGACCGGAGCCTTCTCCTCTTTGCAAGCTTCGGTGATGCCTTGAACGATCTCCATGTTGTTGACGTTAAAGGCGCCGACCGCGTAGCCGCCATCATATGCTTTTTTGAACATCTCTTTCGAAGTAACTAAAGACATAATGTCCTCCTCAAAAATTCACTTTGTGTATTATATCACGCCAAAATCGCACTTGGCAAACATTTGACCGCACTTTTGGACGAAGTTTTCATGCCTTGCATTACTTTTGTAATGGTTTTTCTATCAAATGTCAAAAACAGCGTTAAAAACCCGTATTTTCTTTTTTACAAAATGGCGTTCTATCGCTTGACAAGGCGTTAAAACGGATTTTATAATAAGCAAAAATTTTGCAAGGAGGTGCGAGTCATGGACGTTCACTTATGTGACGCGGAAGAAACCGTTCGAGAGCGTGACGCTCGCACTCTCGACTGATTTTCACGATTGACTTCATAGAACAATGAAAAACATTGAAACTTTTGTTTCCGCCAAGGAATATTCTTTGGTCGCGGAGATCCTTTCCGAAATTGAACCGAAAGAGGCGTCCTCCATCCTGTTTTCTTTGAGCGAAGAGGATTTTCTTGCCGTTTGCCGTGAGATCGAACCCCGCGTTCTGGCGGAGTTTTTGCCCTACTTCAACGAGGAGAAACTGACCGCATTGATCGACGCCTTGAATTACACGGAACTCGGCGCCGTCTTTTCCGAGATCGAACCCGAACAAAAGGTCGCGGTTTTAAAAGCCCTCCCGGCTGAGCTCGCCGTGCGCGTGCTTTCCCCGGAGGACGTGGGCATGCTGTTGCACTCGTTGGACCTCAAGTACTTAAAACCCCTTCTTGCCGAGATGAACGCCATCGACGCCGCGCGCGCTCTTGAAGCGGTGGAAGAAGAGGACCTCCCCCTTCTGTTCCGCCTGCTCCCCAAGGACCTCGCCGCCGAAGCCTTCGTCGAGATCGATTCGGACAAGCAGGAAACTTTGATCGGCAAGCTCAACAATCTGGAGATCCACCGCGTTATGAACGACCTGTTCCTTGACGATATCGCAGATATCTTGGAAGAGATGCCGGCAAACGTGGTCAAAAAGCTGCTCGCAGGCTGCGACAAGGAGACGAGGAGCCGCGTCAACGAACTTTTGAAGTACCCCAAGGACAGCGCCGGTAGCATCATGACGGTGGAGTTCGTTTCGCTGCACCCTACCATGACGGTAGACCAAGCCTTCGACAAAATTCGCAAAACTGCCATCGACAAGGAAACCATTTACACCTGTTACGTGGTGGACGAAAAGAATTACCTCGTGGGCATCGTTTCCGCCAAGGAACTTTTGCTCTCGCAAAAGGATAGCCTGATCGAAGACGTGATGGAGACGAACTTCGCTTACGCCGTCACCACCGACGACAAGGAGCAAGCCGCCAACCTGTTGAAGGAATATTCCCTGCTTGCCATCCCCGTGGTGGACGAGGAAAAGAGACTGGTGGGCATCGTCACCGTCGACGACGCTATCGACGTCATCGAAGAGGAGAACACCGAGGATATCGAAAAGATGGCGGCTATTCTCCCCAGTGAAAAGCCTTACCTCAAAACCAGCGTGTTTTCCATTTGGCTCAAGCGCATCCCGTGGCTTTTGATCTTGATGGTCTCCGCCACCTTTACCGGCCTCATCCTCAACACCTACGAAGGCAAGCTTGCCTTGATCAGCACCGTGCTGTTTGCTTGCGTGCCGATGATCATGGATACGGGCGGCAACGCGGGCAGCCAAGCTTCGGTCACCGTCATCCGCGCCCTTGCCCTGAACGAACTCAGCACCAAGGACGCCTTCCGCGTGCTGTGGAAGGAGACCCGCGCGTCCATCCTGTTGGGCTTGACGCTCGCCCTCGCCTGCTTTGGCAAGCTGATGCTGGTGGATAACCTCATCTTCGGCTACGCCGATTATACCCCCTTCACCTGCTTCGTGGTGTCGCTTGCCCTCGCCTGCACCGTGGTCGTGGCAAAACTGGTCGGCTGCACCCTGCCGCTTCTTGCAAAGAAGGCAAAGCTGGACCCCGCCGTCGTGGCAAGCCCCTTCATCACCACCGTCGTGGACGCAGTATCCTTGATCGTCTACTGCGCCCTGGCGGTCGCCCTATTAGGCAATTAGGCAACGTATAGTAGCGCATATACTTCGCTAACTACCTCAATCGTCGGGCATCACGTACAAGGAGTACGCTCAGTTGCCTAATGATTTTTTCGAAACGGAGTGCCGATTGGTTTTTGACGAATAAAAAAGGCGGCAAAACTGCCGCCTTTATTTTATTTTTGATCAGATCAAATTCTCGGGGTTCAGACACTCAAGTTCAGGTAAAACGAATCTGCCGTCCTTGCGGATCAGCACGTCGTCAAAGTAGATCTCGCCGCCGCCGCACTCGGGGGTTTGGCAAAGGACGAGGTCCCAGTGCACGGCGCTGATGTTGCCGTTGTAAGCATCGTCGTAGCAACAGCCCGGCGTGAAGTGGATGGAACCGGAGATCTTTTCGTCAAAGAGGATGTCGCCGATGGCTTTTTTGATATAAGGATTGAGCCCGAAGGAGAACTCACCCACGTAGCGGGCGCCCTCGTCGGTGTCAAAGATCTTGTTTGCCTCGGCGGTGTGGTTAGCGGTCGCTTCCACGATCTTGCCATCCTTGAACACAAGGCGCACGTCCTCAAACTTGATGCCGTCCTCGATGGAAGGTACGTTGTAATGGATCACGCCGTTGATGCTTCCTTGAACGGGGGCGGTATAAACCTCGCCGTCGGGGATGTTGCGCTCCCCTTTGCACTTTACCGCGCCGATGCCCTTGATGGAGAAGGTGAGGTCGG
>JAGAAA010000062.1 GCA_017615495.1 Clostridia bacterium | reverse complement strand
ATGGCGAGGGCGAGGGTGATGTGGTAGTCATGGACGATGCCGCCGTCGGAGCAGATGGGGACGTAGACGCCGCTCTTCTGGAAATACTCGTCGCGCGCCTTGGCGACCTCGATGACCGCCGTGGCCTGGCCGCGCCCAATGCCCTTCGTCTCGCGGGTGATGCAGATGGAGCCGCCGCCGATACCGACTTTCACAAAGTCCGCGCCGCACTCGGCGAGGAAGCGGAAGCCCTCCGCGCTTACCACGTTGCCCGCGCCCACTTTAACGGTGTCGCCGTAGGTTTCACGGATGAAGTCGATGGTGCGCTTTTGCCATTCCGAATAACCCTCGGAAGAATCGATGCACAAGCAATCCGCGCCCGCCGCCACGAGAGCGGGAACGCGATCTCTGTAGTCACGGGTGTTGATGCCCGCGCCCACCATATAACTCTTGTGGCAATCCAAAAGTTCGTTTACGTTTTCCTTATGGGAATCATAGTCCTTGCGGAAGACGAGGAAGCGCAAATTGCCCTTTTTGTCCACGAGGGGAAGAGTGTTGATCTTGTTGTCCCAAATGATGTCGTTGGCTTCGCTGAGGGTGGTGTTTTCACTTGCGGTGACAAGCTTTTCAAGCGGAGTCATAAAGGTGGAGACGGGAGCGTCGGGAGCGGTGTGTCCGATGCGGTAATCGCGGCTTGCCACGATGCCCACCAGTTTACCGAACGCGGTGCCGTCTTCGGTGACTGCCATCGTGCTGTGACCCGTCTTCTCCTTGAGGGCGAGGACGTCGGTCAACGTGGAAGTGGGCTTCAAGTTGGAGTCGCTGACGATAAAGCCTTTTTTGTAAGACTTAACGCGCGCCACCATCGCCGCCTGGCTTTCAATGCTTTGCGAACCGTAGATGAAGCTCATGCCGCCTTCCTTAGCGAGGGCGATCGCCAAATTGTCGTCGGAAACCGACTGCATGATCGCGGAGACCATCGGGATATTGAGCGTGATGGGGCAGGCTTCCGATCCTTTGCGATACTTCACGAGCGGGGTCTTCAAACTGACCTTGTCGGGAGTGCATTCGGACGAAGAAAAACCGGGGATCAATAAGTACTCTCCAAACGTACGAGAGGGTTCATCATAAATACGCGCCATAACAGTCTCCTTTTCATCTTATTGTTTGTAATGATGATAAATAAAAAAGCGGGAAAAAGCAAGCGTTTTTCCCTCTTTTTCTTATATTTTCGCAATCACCCGTTCAATGAGGGAAACAAACTTCTCCCCCGCCCTGTCCGCAGCCGCCTTGACCTTCTCGTGCGAGAGGGGTTTGTCAATGCCCGCCGCCATGTTGGTGATCAAGCTGACGCCCATCACTTCGCGCCCCATATGACGCGCCGCGATGGCTTCCACCGCCGTGCTCATACCCACGGCGTCCGCCCCCAAAACGCGGAAGGCGTTGATCTCCTCCGGGCTTTCGTAATTGGGGCCGCCCGCCTGGAGGTAGACGCCCTTGCGCAAGGGAGCCTTTACCTCTTCCGCCGCCTCTTCCAAAATGGCGCGAAGGCGCCCGGAATAGACCTCACTCATATCGGGGAAGCGGGTGCCGAACGTATCGTCGTTTGCCCCGCGAAGCGGCGAGGGAACGAACTGCGCTATCTGCCCGGTGATCTCCATAAAATCCCCGGGGCGGAAAGTTTTGTTAATGCCGCCGGCGGCGTTGGTCAGAATGACCGTCTTTGCCCCAAGCGCGCACAGCAAGCGCACGGGGAGCACCACCTCCGACATATCGTACCCTTCGTAGTAATGTATCCTGCCCTGCTGTACGGCAACCTTTTTGCCGGCAAGCGTGCCGAATACCAGGCGCCCCGCATGCCCGCTGACCGTGCTCTTGGGGTAGCCTTCAATGCTCTCGGACGGAATGACGACGGGGGTTTTGACAAAGTCCGCAAGGGCGCCGAGCCCACTGCCCAGCACGATGGCAACTTCGGGAACGAAATCGGTTTGTTCTCTAACGGAACGCACCGCTCTTCTGACCATTTCGTATTGATCCATCTTCTCTCCTCCAAGCAACGAAGCGCATAAACCGAAAGGTTTGTGACTATTAATTTATTATAACTCATTTTTGCCAGCGAGGTCAAATGAACTGTCTTGTGGTCATCAACCAAATGAGCGGCAACGCCGCCAAGATCGATGAAAAGAGCATCCTTTCAAAGTATGCCGCGGAGGACGACGTTTCAGTCAAGTATCTTCGCGCGCCGGAGGACGCTTACTCGCTGGGCGGTGTGGAAAAGCTGATCGTTTGCGGCGGGGACGGCACTCTTCACAACGCCCTCACCCTCTGCCGCGACAGGGCGATAGACCTTTATTACCTCCCCTGCGGCACCTTCAACGAAACGGCAAAAGCCACGGCGGGCAAGGGAATCCGCCCGATGGAGGACGCGGGACGGATCGGTGACATGAGTTTTGCCTACGTAGCGGCGGCAGGCTCCTTTACCGACCTCGGGCAAGCGGCGGCCTCGGGGGCAAAAAAGCGCTTCAAGCTGTTTGCTTATTTTGCAAAAGTCCTTTCCGCTTACAGGGTGCATCGCATCCGCGCGAGGATCCAAACCGAAAAGGTAAAAGCGGAAGGCGTCTACACCCTTTTGATGATCTCCAACGCAAAGCGTTGCTTCGGCTTCCGCTTCAACCGGTTGCACAAAAAGGACAAAGACGCCCTGCAACTGATCGCCATCAAGGCGCCGAGGAGGGACAACCTTTGGGGACGCATCAAGATGTTCTTCCCCTTCTTTCGCGTTTTCTTTTTGGGTTTTTCCAAGGAGCATTTGGGAAAAACCGTCCTCGTGACTTCCTTCTATGAAGCAAAGATCACCCTCTTTGACAAAACCCCCTTTTGCTTGGATGGGGAAAGCGCCCTTCTTTTTGGCGAAAACGTCGCCAAGAGATCCAAGGGAAAAGCCCGCTTGTTTTTGATCAAGGAATAACCCTCCGTCTTGACTTTTTTACCGTAAAATGATATAAAAAGAGTATCTCGTTACAACCTTCGCAAGGAGAACTCAATGAAAGTAACAAAAGCCGTGATTCCGACGGCGGGCCTCGGCACGAGGTTCCTGCCCGTCACCAAAGCGATCCCCAAAGAAATGATGCCCGTATTGGACAAGCCGCCCCTCCATTACATTGCGGAGGAAGCGGTGCTTTCCGGCGCAAAGGACGTTTTGATCATCCTCAGTGATGAAAAAGAGTGCGTCCGCACGTACTTTTCCCCAAGCAAAATTTACGATGAACTCAAAAAGCCCGGGATGGAGGAACTAAACGACCTCTTAGCTTCCGCGCGCTTTCATTTTGCTACGCAAAAAACGTTGAACGGCATCGGCGGCGCCGTCCTTCTCGCCAAGGAATTTGCGGCGGGGGAACCCGTTGCCGTGCTTTCGGGCGACGACGTGATCTTTGCCCCCGACTGCCCCGTCACCAAGCAACTGATCGACGCCTTCCAAAAGGTGGGCGGCAAAACCATCGTCGGCTGCCAAACCAAAGAGCCCGAAGAGGTGGTCAAATGCGCTTCGATCGTATGCGATAAGACGGAAGGCAAACTCGGCAAGATCCGGGACGTAATTGAGAAGCCCCCGCTCGAGGGGCTGCCCTCCCGTCTTTGCTCGCTGGGCAGGTTTGTGATACCTTATTCGATGTTTTCCGTTTTGGAAAGCACGCCGCCCGTAAACGGCGAAGTATACCTGACGGACGCCATTCGCCGCAGCCTGAAAACTTCGGACGCCTACGCCTACGAATTTGACGGCGCGCGTTACGACATCGGGGATAAGTTCGGCTACTTGCAAGCCAATCTGGAATACGCTCTCCGCTCCCCCCT
>JAGAAA010000061.1 GCA_017615495.1 Clostridia bacterium | reverse complement strand
GGTAATATTATGATGACCAACTGCACTGGCAACGTTCCCAAAGTGTGGAACATGTCCGGCTCCATTACGTTTGTAAATGACAGCAGCCATCGCGCAACGATTGCAAGCATTTTGAGCTACGGCACCTATATTTGGTTGGGCGTCGACCCGGGCACCAATACCAATTATCAAACCATAAACGGTGACGTTGAGTGGCATGGTACGTATACCGTGAGTGGGAAATATGGCGTTGATTGTTGGGGCGGAAAAGACATTACGATCATCAAAGGCTCCATGAAACTCTTTGGTACAGGCAACGTGCATACCAGTGACGCAAAAATTGAAGGCAACGTCTTTGCTCGTAACACCGGCACCTTCAACTCTTCGGCAAATGGTAGTATCGCCGCGCTCTACGTTAACACGTCCAGCTCGACCCCCGTTACTACCGTAAACTGCAACGCGACCGTAGGCTACGCTCTCATTTACGGCAACACAAGTAAAACAAACGTTACGCTTAACAAAGTCACCGGCGGTATTCATACTCATGCGTTAAAGTCGTTGACCGTAAAGGGGACCGTTGGCGCCGAAGTGTTTGTGGAAAACAACGTTAATACCACAATGAAAGGCGCGGTCACCGGTTACGTTGCGGTAAACGGCGGCTCCTTTACGACGGAAAGCGGCGGAACGCTTGCAAACAGCATTCACGCTTACGATGCGGAACTTCACCTCAACGCCAACGTCAGCGGTGACGTTTGGCATACCGCGCACGAGATTTCCTCCTCCTATCCCGCTAAGCTCGTTGCGTTGGGCAATCAAACGACGAGGATCTCTGTTGGCGGCACCATCGTCGTACACGGCAAGTTGGTGGATAACTGCAAGCAAACCACCGCCGGAAGCGTGATCTACTGCAAAGGCACCTATTACGCTGACCTGAAGAAGGACTTCACCAATTTGGGAACGCTTTGCTTCACCACCGAAGCTAACGGCTGTTGCGTCATCGTCGGTAAGGCGGATGGTAAAAAGGACATCGACGCTTATATGAACATCGTCGGTCGTTTGGCGGTTTATTCCGTTTGGAACGAAGCTAACGACACCTATAATAAGATCAACTTCAAGAATGTGGTCAGGGCGCACGCCTTGATCGTCAACAGCAAGCCGGCGGAAGCTTTGGGCTATTCGGATGGTAACTTGCGCGACGTGCCCGAAAGCAAAGTTATTCGTTATTCTTCGAGCACAAACAGCAACAAAGCGCAAGGCTTGGATAAGCGCGCTTGGATGGAAGACTTGGAAGCTTGCCCCGCCACTTGGTGCGACATCTACTACGACGCATTGACCAACGTTGCCACCAGCAAGGAACTCGTTGTCTTCTATCAGCCCGTTTATATTACCTTAAACGGCAACTACGGCTATAAAGGTACCGTGCATACTTGCAATACCAAGTTTGCCGCGGGCAGCACCCTTTACAGTGACGGACAGGTTTCTATGAGCTACTGCTGCTTGTACTCTAAGGGATATTCCAGTGCCACGAACCATTGCCAAGTTCCCGCAAGTCCCAACGGCACCTATGTTTCCTTCTTGAAACAGGGTGGGCAAGTGTTTGACTTTGACGGTTCTATGTTCGTGCACTGCTACAGCGCGGGCGGCGACAACTACTTCGGTCATACCACCACCAATTCCAACCTTGGTATTTACAACGGCAACACCTATGTTAAAGCCGAAAGTGAATTCAAAGGTTGTACCATTTCCACGGCGAAAGGATACTACGGCAACACCGCCACCGTGTTGATGTACTTTGGCGCCAGCCTCTTCTTGGATGGTGGCGCACGTATCCAAACGGCAAAGGATAGGGACGTTGATATTCCTTCCGGCAGAACGATCATCTGGGTCAATACCGGCACGATGTTTGTTGGTGCAAACAGCTACGTTGGATACAAAAAGTACGGAAGAAGCTCGAGTGATGACGATTTTAACACCAATAAACATTCCTTCCATCCGGGCATCTTCGTTTCGCAACAGACCACAAGCGGCTCGATCTCGTACAAAGCCGCCAATGGCACCACCTACAATTGCGAATACGGTAGCATAGACGTTGCGGGTTGCGTTACGCTGGATATTATGGCTTACCGCGCTATCAACATCTGGAAGGGCGGCGTCGTATCTGCCAAAGGTTATAATTCCAGTAAGGACAAAAAGTACAAAGCGGGATTGTATTGCTCCACCGGTTACGTCTATATGCAAAAGTCGGACGGTAGCTGGGCAAACGGGAAGAGCAACCCCGATTCCCCCAGTGGATGGTTCGGTTACTTTGACGCAACTTCCGGCGACAGAGATTTCCACGTTAAAAACGATAGTAGCCCGTTAAGTGACGCTACCGGATATATTCCGTATGGAACGGCTTATGTGGCGCAATTGGACGATGAATATACCGCAACGGTCGACGCCAATGCTTGGTGCTATACGCCGTGGCAGGACGTTCCGTGCGTGTTCTACGGCAATGACGGAAGCCGTTATCCCACTGCGATATCTGCGGACGTGATGGTAAATTCGGACGGCACTGTTTGGACGGATAGCATGCCTGCTTGCAGCGAGACCGGCAGAAAGAGCGCGCCTGCGCAGCCGACCATTTCGGCAAGCGGCGGCTTGAACACCAACGGTGACGCTTCGGTCAACCCCGTTGTGGTTGCCAATACCAGCGCGCCGATGGGCCCCTATACCGGCGCCATCGGAAGCGCAAGCGTTTCCACTACCAAGGCGGGTAGCGCTTCTACCGCTGTGACCTTCGCGGGCGGCAAGGCAAACAATTACACGGTCTCCTGGTCCAATCCCAATTACTCCACGTCGGGTATCTCTTTGACGCATCCTTCTACCAAGTGGACTTCCGACGTGACGAAACACTTTGATAAGACGCAAACCAAGTATTGGAACACGCGGTATATTCCGTACAACTGGAAGTTGCCGTATTACGATTCTTCCGGCAACGGCACCTACGCAAAGAGGGTGCTGACGCAGTCGGATTCCGTCGAACTCAACGGCCATATGATGCTGAAGCAGACTTCCAGCACGGATTATTATCTCAACCAAGAACTGTATACCGGCAGTAGTTTGGCAAACAAGTCGGGCAGTTTGTTCGGATGGCGTTCCAGCGGCGTTTCCAACGGCGGCGCGCTTAAGGACTTCGTGGTCTTAAACGGTTACCCCGAGTGGGACGGCCCGTTTGATAAGGACCCGGATCATAAGCGCAGGACGAAGATATTGGTCTTTGAGAGCGGTGAATTGCCGTATTCCGCCTTCTTTATGGGCGCCGGAACGGGCAGTGAAGACTATGCTTCTTGGTACGGTAGTTCCACGAATAAGACTATCTGCGGCGTAAAGCAAAAGGCTTGGAAATTGGGTGATCCGGACGTCAGCTTCTACGATGGCAGCTTAGTGTTCTACACTTGTGCCGATCCGGCGGATCCCTATGGCAGCGCGGCAAAGGACCTCCACGTCGTCCTCCCGCAGGGCATCGGCTTTGACTTTGTCAACGATGCGGAAAACACCTTTACCGTCGTCGGTAATGGCAGGTGCTTCCTCTATTTGACCAGCGGTAACACCTTGATCTTCCGCGCAAAAGCGACCGACAGTGTGTTCGCAAACCCGGTCGGCGGCTTGAAGTACAACGGTGACGGCACGTACTCGCCCCTCCTCTACATCATCGGCGCGGGCACCAACATCGATCTGTATATCCAACGCATGCCGCTCAGCGCCTTCGTCTATATGCCGTTCGGTTCGGATAGCAAGCTTTACAATTCCTCCAACGGCGTGTTGAAGAACTACAATAAATTCAAGAGTTTGGCAAACAACGCCACGTTCAGCAGCCTGTATAGCGGCACCGGCGAAACCACCACCGTCGGCAGCAACACCTTGCACTTGCTGTGGGACGGCACTTCCGGCGGCGCCAGAAATACTTGCGGTACCATCGTAGCGGATAGATTTATCTACGAAGATACCTCAAATCACTTGAACTTTAAGAACTACAGCGGTTCGACGAGAATCGTCGTGCCCGACTTCAGCAACACGAGGATCTATTCCGCAAGTACGAAGAACGGAAGCAACACGAAGATCGGTTCTTACAAGGAATATTCTCTCTCCGAGTTTATTACGACTGCGCCGAGCTATTCGACCAGCCTCCTTAACTGGGAGTACAAGGGTATTAAGGTGGAGTGACCTATGAAAAAAGCGCTTTTACTATTGAAAAAGTTCAAAAAAGGGTTCACTCTTATGGAGTGCGTCTGCGCCATTGCGGTGGTGGGGCTTCTTTCGGCGATCATTCTTCCGCTTACTGCGGCGTCCATCAAGTCGATGCGCGTTTCCGACGCGTTGCGCACGGCGGCGCAGGATGCTTCGTCAAAGAACGCTTCCGTGACCACCAACAAAAACGATAAGAACACGAGCGAATCGATCTACGTGACCGTGAATTACAAAGACGTTCCCGGCGTGTCGCACGTGGAAAGCGCGTTCGTCTTCACAAAGACGAATTCCACAAATAACGATTACAAAGTATCGGTCACCTATTACGACCTGAAATACGGTAAGGAAACGGAGGATATCAAAAACTGATATGTTGTTTTCGAGATGGAAGTTTTGCAAGAACAAAAAGGGCGTGACCCTTGTGGAGATGATCGCCGCGGTGGCGATCACCGCCATTCTTGCTTCCGTCCTCTCGATGATGATCGTGCCGGTAATGAACTCTTACCGCAATTCGGAAGCCAAAGCGCAATTGCAAACGGCAGTGACGGCAAGACTCAACGACATCGCTTCTCATTTGCGCGGCGCTAAGGGCGTTTACGTTACGACTACGACCAAATCTTTCCCCGATATCACAAAAGGGACTGATCAATACAATGGAATGAGATATTTCGAAGCGAGGTTTGGTTTTGCGGTGTTCAATTGCCGCTCAAGCGTATCTTCTTCTTATCTTTACCCCGAGTTGAAGGTTGCGGAATATTCCAACGTAAACAAACCGCAGTTGCTCTGGCCGGATGACGACGCCCTCGGGTTTAACTTTAAGCTTGATTCCGATGATTATCAATCCTCCGCCGACGAAGTGAAAAAGACGGGCGGCATTACTTGCCCCACGGCGGAAGACTTTTATTTTTACGTTAGAAACAATCCGGACGGCGGCAATCATTCCAACGTTTTGGAAGTGCATTTGAAGGTCAAAAAGGGCAACGTCACCTACGAAGGTAGCAAAACCATCGTTTGCGAAAACTTGGTGATCCACGGTGAAAACATCCACACCGCTTTGTTCCAATACGTAAACAACGCATGGACGCTTACCGACGCAACGGTCAGCACCGGCAGCGATCCTTCCAAATGGAAAAAGTACTATTCGGTTTGGTTCTCGAGGGACGTTTAAGATGACGGCGTTGTTTTACGTTTTGGTCGCATTATTCGGCGTCGTCGCAGGCGGCTTCCTTGCACGAGCGGCGTACGCCATCCCCAGAGGAGAGTATAAGCAAATTCTCGCGCCTCGTTGCGCTTCGTGCGGCAGGGCGCTTCCTTTTAAGTACGTCGTCCCCATCGTCGGCGCTTTTCTTTTGCGTTTCCGCTGCCCCTCTTGCGGTGAAAAGCAGGGCGCAAAAACCTTATGTACCGAACTTTCGTTCGCCGCGATCTGCGCTCTTTTGCATTTGTACTACGGCTTTTCTTATCTCTTTTTCCTGTACGTGGTACTTGGCGGGGTGCTGTTGGTGCTTTCTTTGATCGACCTTGACATCAGGGAGATCCCGCATTCTTTGTTGTTTTTGATCCTTTTGCTTGGCGTGATGACCTTCGTCTTCTCCTTCTTTTCCTTCTCTCTTAGCAACACGGTTTGGTGGGAGCATCTCGTGGGCGCCTTCGTCATCAGCTTGCCCCTCTTTATCTTGATGATGCTGACGGGCGGCGTCGGCGGGGGAGACGTCAAACTGATGTTTTGCTTGGGGTTGCTCCTCGGCTATAAGCTCACCCTCGTTTGCTTCTTGTTTGGCATCGTTGCCGCGGCGGTCGCGGCGGTGATCCTGCGCCTTTACGCAGGCAAAGGGGGCAAATATCAGCTTCCTTTGGTGCCCTTCCTTTCCCTCGGTGCGGTGGCTGCCTTGTTGTGGGGAAACGGGCTTCTCGGTCTTCTCTTTTGATTGAAGAATAGGGCAAAACGATTGTTTTAATGCGTATTGACTTTTTCTCGCGCGTGTGATATACTATTTTTTGTGTAAAACACTTTTTCGGAGGCAGTATGAGCAAACTTACACTCGGACAAATACTTTTGCAAAAAGGCTTCGTCAAGCCGGATGATCTTAAGCAGGCAAGAAACGTTCAGATCCAAAACCCCTCCAAAAGTTTGGCGGAGATCTTGATCTCTCTTAACGTTACTTCCGAAGTTAACATCTTGACCGCTTTGGCGGAACGTATGAACGTGCAACTCCTCGAGGGCGCGATCTACGTCACCGACACCGATATCATCAAGCGCGTCCCTGAAAAGATCGCCCGCAAGCATACCATCATCCCGTACAAAATCGACAAAAACAAGTTGATCGTCGCCATGCGCGACCCCAGCAACATGGATACGATTGAGGATATCAAGATGGCCGCCGGTATGGATATCGGCTTTGTGCTTGCCACTTCTTCCGCGATCAACGACGCCATTGAAAAGTATTACGCAAACGTCACCGCTCAAAAAATGGCGGACGATATGTCTCAAGAGGAGCAGGACGCGGCGGCGCAGGCTGCCAACGAACTTGACGACAGGGTGGACAGCGCCCCGATCGTTAAAATGCTCAACACTTTGGTGCAACAAGCGTACGTCACCCACGCGAGTGATATTCACATCGAGCCCTTCCGCGATACCGTCATCATCAGGATGCGTATCGACGGCGCGCTGCAGGAGTATATGAGGATCTCTCCTTCCGCGCACAAGAGCTTGATCACCAGAATTAAGATCTTGTCCAACATGAACATCGCCGAAAAGCGTATCCCGTTGGACGGCAGGTTCGATTACACCTTCGAAGGCGAGCTCATCGATATCCGTGTATCCACGCTTCCCACGACTTATGGCGAAAAGGCGGTTTTGCGTCTTCTCGGTACGGCAATGGGCACCGATGTCAAACTTACCGACCTCGGTATGCTTCCCGAAAATGCTGAGAAGTTTATGCGCGTTTGCGAAGCGCCAAACGGCGTGGTGCTGGTTACAGGTCCTACCGGTAGCGGTAAATCTACCACGCTTTACACCGTTTTGCAGGATCTTAACAAGCCTACCGTGAACGTGACCACCATCGAGGACCCTGTCGAAAAGAAGGTCTTCGGCATCAATCAGGTGCAAACCAACCACAAAGCAGGTCTTGACTTTGCATCGGCGCTGCGCTCCATCCTCCGTCAGGACCCGGATATCGTAATGATCGGTGAAATTCGTGATAACGAGACTGCCGATATCGCCATGCGCGCCGCTATTACCGGTCACTTGGTGCTTTCCACCCTCCACACCAACGACGCCGTTTCCACCATCGCTCGTTTGATCGATATGGACGTGCCGCCGTACTTGGTTGCCGCCGCTATGAACGGCGTTCTCGCACAGCGCCTTGTTCGTAAGCTTTGCCCGAAGTGCAAAAAGAAGGTGGAAGTCACCGAAGCGCAAAAGAACATTTTGAAGGATCATTCCATCAAAGAAGCTTACGGCCCCGTCGGGTGCCCCAACTGCAGCTTTACGGGCTATAAGGGCAGAACTTCCATTCACGAAGTTTTGACCGTTGACACCGGTCTGCGTGAGCTTATCACCAAAAACGCCACTACCGAGGAACTTCGCGAATACGCAAAGAAAAACGGTATGATCTTTATGGATGAAAACGTGCGCATCAAGATCAAAGAGGGCGTTACCAGCGTGGATGAGTATATGCGCACTATCTACACCATTTAAGCGAGCGCGTATAGCGGCACATTTGCTTTGTTACTAACTGCAAGGCGGCGAAATCACGTACGAAAAAGTACGCTCATTCGCCGCCTTTTGTTGTGCCTCGCAACTGTACCACTCTCCGCGCTCGCTGGAGTATAATTTTTTACGTTTGCAGGTTTATGCATAGGATATTAATTCGACCGAAGGGAGTTGTCATTTGAGCGGAGTGAATTATCATGCGACATAGTCGTACTATTTGCGCTCGCAGGTGTGTTTTATGCGTTGTTGGATAAAAAAATACGCGCCGTTGGCGCGTATCGTAATAGGGGGTGGGTCAAATCAGGGTGATTTTTTTGGACCGGAGACGGTTTTGCCGTCGGTGGTGTAATAGTACTCGCCGTTTTGCCTTGTCCAGATGCAGACGAGGGTATATTTGTTGCTTGCGCTTTTTTGATTTTCCTTATACTGAATGTAGATACAATCGTTGGAAAGGGAAGAGCATTCGTCCGTGCCCAGCTTGATGGCTTCCTTTTTGAGGCCGAGGCGGGTGGATAAGAAATCGGCGTTGGGGCTGTTGTAAGTGGTGAAGCCTTTGTTGATTTGGTTGAAGGCGGTGGCGGTGATGCTCCAATACCCGGTCAGCCTCGACGTGACGGCTTTTTTACGAGAGCTCTTTAAGATGGCGATGGTGGTCACGGTGACGATCGCGCTGAGAATACCGATGATGGCAATGACAACAACGACTTCGATCAAAGTAAACCCTTTTTTGTTCCGTCTGAAAAAATTCATAAATACAGTATATCACCCCCGTATTTTATTGTCAATATACTATATTGACAAGTAAAGCTTAAGAATGGTATGATATATATATGAAAAAGTTGCGCTTTCTTTTGAGGCTGAAAAAGGGCTTTACCCTTGTTGAATTGATCGCGGTTATGGCGATTATGGCGATCGCCACTTCTATCGTTTTGCCCAACATCCGCGGCATGATCTCCAAAAAGGAAGAGAGCCAATACAGAAACTTTTGCGACGAAGCCGTCACTTACGTAAAGAGTTACACAAGTCTTTTGACGCTTGGCGAGGAATACGTTCCTTACGAAAAGGACGGCAAAACCTTGCAATACGACATCACTACGACTTCGGGCTTGACCAAAGCGCTCAACGAATATAATTTGGAAAGCAATTACCAATATTACGTTCTTGCTTTTGAAGACTCATCCACAACTTCCAATCCGACCAACACGATCAAGGACTTAATTTCCAACAAAAAATTAGCGAAGAACGACGTTATGATCACGGTCATTCTCCCGCAAGACAAGGGCGGCAGGGTGCCCAGATACGTTCTCCAAGGCTTTTGGTACTACGTTTACGCTTCGGAACGCATCGTTTATACGTATTACGTTCCGGGCGGCCGCAGGGCAATGGGCTTTTCAAAATTGACCTCAAACGGGAAATAATAGGAGGAAATATGGAGCGAAAGGACGCAAAAAGTGCTTCGAGAAGGATACTGACTTTGATCGCCGTCATCCTTTTGGCGGCAGTTGTCGTTTGCGCTTTTACGGCTTGTAGCCTTTTTACCGACGCAGTTAAAGGAATGTTTACCGGGGAGTCTTCCATTCTCGGTTCCGACGAAGGCGACGGGGATGGCTCTTCTCAACAGCAACCGGCGGATACTTCGGGGGAGGATCAAGGGGGTGATTCTACGGAGCAGGGCGATGACCCTGCCGATCATACTACCGTCGTTACCGACCCGCCCATTGAAGTTAACAGCACGGTCGTGCAGATCACTTCTTCTTTAACCTACGACAAAGCTTCCAATACCGATATGGACATCGTCGCCACCCATCCGGACTTGCTGTACGATAAGATCGTCGGGATGGGTTTTGTTAACGACGCGGTCCCGGGGCAAAACGTCAGCGTTCTTTCCGGGCTTACCAAAGGTTCCAGCAGTGTGCGTTTGGACGGGCATTATCTCAAGACGCTTGCCGCAGGGAATTACTATTTCTATTATTGCGTCTACAACGACGTTAACAACAAAACCTATTACGAGCCTTTCCGTATGGTCATCACGAATGGGAACGTCGCGCCCACTGACGTTAAGATCAATTACGACGTCGATTGCCCCAACGTTTACGTGACTTTCCGTTGTGATTGCGGCGGCGCGCATACCGTTTCGTTGGATAGCACAAATTACAACGCGGCGGCGGGCGCTTCGCGCGTTAGGATCACCACGGCGGTGGATAAGGCGGTTTCGCATACGGCGGTGGTCACCTGCGCAACGAGCGGGCACAATACTTCCGTCACCAAGGCGTCGCCCGATGCTTCCGCCATCAGCAAAGGGTATTTCGATTACAAGTATTCCTATATGGGGCACAAGGCGGACGGCTTCCTTGAAGACGACGACGAAGCGGCGGATCTTTTGGAGTACCTTGCTTACGACGGCACGGTGATCTCCAAGACGATGTACGTTTCCGCTGCCGTTCATACGGCGATCACCGCCGACGCTTCCACCTATCTTTCTAAGATCCAATCGATGATATCCATTCCTTGGAGTTTGCAATTCGGCATTTCTTGTTCCGCATCCAGTAAGGAAGTTACCTTCCAGATCCAGAAGACCAACGCCGGCGCGACGATTTCTTCCGAGTACGAGGATACGAGCTCCTATTTGGACCTTCCCATCGTTTCGCATCATTCGGAGCAAAACGTTCGCAACAGGGGCGGTGAGCTTCCTATCGACAACAAAAAGGGGGTTGCCGTACGCAACGTAAAGGAACTTCTTGCCGCGGTGGAAAAGGGGTACCGTCCTCTTGCTGCGGATAGCACCTTGACCATTTACAACAAGGCGCGCGATTTCTGCTACACCTACCTGACCGACGAAATGTCCGCGATGGAAAAGTTGCACGTGATCTACGATTACTTAGCGGGCGAGATCGATTACGACCATGCCGCGCTGAATCTCTTTACTATGATTGGCCATTGGGATCAGTCAACGGCTCTTGCCACCGCGCGCGCAGAGATCGACTTGGAGCTTTCTAAGGATTCCAACGGTTTTTCCGATAGTATGAAAGCGGCGATCCTTGCGGCGAGGGACTCCGCCACCGACATTAACGACTTGATCAAAAAACTCAAGAATGATTATTTGCAACGCCTGGGCGCCTTCTCCATCGAAGGGGTCTTTGACGACGGCGTTGCGGTTTGCGAAGGCATTTCCTACGCCTTTATGTTGCTTGCCCGCATCGAGGGCATCGAATGCTACCAGATCACCGGGTACGCCACGCAGGGCAGCTGGATCGCGCACGCTTGGAACAAGGTGCGTTTGGAAGGCGTTTGGTATTGCGTGGACGCCACTTGGGGCAACGTTTATTTTAACGATAAGACGGAAAAGTACGTCACGCACCGCTACTTTATGGTGCCGGAATCCGCTTTTATCGAAGACCATATGGAAACCACTCGCGTGCTGGCGTCGGGCTTTTACGTTCCCGCCGCGGCGGTGGCTGACCTTGCTCTCGGTGACGCGGAGTACTACAAATCGGTTGAAACCTCTTCCACGTTGCACAGCACGCTTTATATCTCCAATTACCTGGAATTGCAGGCGGCTGTCTCCTATTACGTTGCCGGCGGAAGCAATTATATCGAAGTTTTGATCAATCCGACCTATAAGCCCACGACGCAAAATTTCCTTGATGCGTATCAGGCGGCAAAAGGCCCGGGACTTTACAGCATAACTTATAACGACGAGGGGAGAGTGTTTATCGCTTATTTCAAATCATGATCTTTTCCGCAGCCGGTCTTACTCTCTATTTTAACAAAACGACCTTCGGCGTGGAGCGCTTGTCCGTGGACGGCGATCCCGAAACTCTTTCATGGGTCTACGGCAAAAATTTCGCGCTTCCTTACGGCAACAATTTCTTGTTGAAAAGCAATTTTACGGGCGGGAAGTTTACGGCGGAATTTTTGTATTTTTCCGAGATCGTTTGTTCGGTTACCGTCACGCAAAAAGAAGGGGCGGTCTCCTTTGCTTATTCCTTCAAAAACGAAGGGAAAAACAAAGTTGATTTAAAGGAAGGGGATATCGGCGTTTATACGCCTTTCTTCGACCGGTTTGACGATCCGGAGATCTCTCTTCGTCGTCGCGTGCACGCTCACGTTCGCGCGCAGGGCGCAACGTATATCTATTGCGAAAAGTATTCGGATGATTTGCCCGCGTTGGGGCTGGTGATGACCAAGGGGGAATGCTATTCCTACGCTTTGGAGCGCGGCGCTTATAAAGGGGAAAGGGGGGAGATCATCCTTCGCTTGCCCGCGATGACGCTTGCGCCGCAGGAAAACTACGATTGCGAGTTCTTGCTTTTCCCGTGCGGCGGAAGGGAGGACTTTTTTAAGAAGGCATCCGTCTCGGGTTTGTTGACCGCCACCTGTGACGACCTTACCGTTTTTGAGGGGGAGGAAGTTGTTTTTCGTTCCGACAGTGGCGCCGTACTGCAAACGGAAGAAGGGGAAGTCCCCTTCGTGGACGGCGTTTGCCGCGTTACGGCAAAAGGGTTTGGCGAGCATCGTGTGACGATCTGTTCCGAAAACAAAAAGCTTTGCGCTTCGTACTTCGTTTTATCGCGCGATCTCCTCAAAAATCGCATTCGCTTCGTTACCGAAAAACAGCAACTTGCGGAAGGAAAATTCCGCGGAGCGTTTGCCGCGTACGATAGGCAAAACGACGAGGTCGTTATCAAAAGCGGCGTGCGCAGTCCCTTTAATTTGAGCGGTTTTCGCGCCGCGCCGTTGCTCCTTTTGTTGCGCGAATGGCAAAAGGGCGAACTCAGCGAGGAGCTAAAGCAAAAGACGGAAGAAGCCGTCGCGTTTTACGATAGGGAGATCTATCGTGGCGGGGAGGTCTCTGACGACGTTAACGGCAAGCGCGCGCGTTTTTGCAAAAAGTACTACAATTACCCGCTGTTTTCCGCTATCAAATACGAGAAATATCTCTGCTCCGGCGACCCGGGCGCTTTGATGCAAAGCGCGGTCATCCTCTGCAACCTTTACAAGAGCGGCTCGGTCTATGAAGTCACTTCGGCGGAAAGAGTGGTAAACGCCTTGCGCAAAGAGGGGAAGGATTCTTTGGCGGAGCAACTCACGGAGCTCATTTCGGAGGCGGCGGATAAGATCATCGCCAGCGGCAACAAATACGCGTCCTTTAAGGGGCTTTCGTACGGGCCGGAGATCGTTTACGGCGCGCTTTCCACTTTGTTGGACGCTTACTTCCTGACGGGGAAGGAATACTACCTGCTGGTCGCGGAGGAACACGTTTCGCGCTTGTCCAATTTCTCGTTTCCGTCGCTGTCTTACGCCACGAGCGACGTGCCGGAGATCTTCCAAAGCGATAGGGCAAGCGGGTTGGTTTACGATATGTCGCCGCACTTCACCGCCGTTCGTTTTGCGGAAGTGTATGAAAAGTACGCTCGCGCGACGGGCGAAGAGCAATACCTCGCCTTATCGCGTAGGATCGCATCCGCTTGTTTGACCCTTTTTGAGGAGAAGGGCGTGGGCAGAAGAAGCAAAGCTGCCGTCGCTACGGTAAACGGCTTTACCCTCCCTCCGTACGAGGAAATTTCTTGTGGGGAAGACGTAGTTTTGTATCACTTTGACTTGCTATTCGGACGCAAGTAGACTATAATTATTTATAGGAGGAAAACGGAAATGGCACTTACCAAAGAACAATGGATCGCTCTTGAAAAAAAGGCCTCTCAGCTCCGTCGCAAAACTGCCGAAGTTTGCGTTTGGGCGAAAGGCGCGCACATCGGAGGCGCATATAGCAGCGCGGACGTACTCACCGCTCTTTATTATAAAGTTATGAACTTCAGCAAGGACAATTACCTTGACGAAGATCGCGATAGGCTCATCATCAGCAAGGGACACGCCGGCGTGATCACCGCGCCCATCCTTGCCGACCTCGGCATCGTGGACGAGGCGCTTTTGCCCACTTACAACCATACGGGCTCGCCCTTCGGCGTTCACCTTGACAAGCGCAAGGTGCCCGGTTTGGAGGCGTCCACCGGCTCGCTCGGTCACGGGCTTTCCATCGGCCTCGGTTTGGCTATGGCGGCTAAGCTCCGCGGCAAAAAGTACTTCACCTACGTCCTTTTGGGCGACGGCGAGTGCGACGAGGGCAGCATTTGGGAAGCGGCGATGAGCATTTCTCATTTCAAAGTTACCAACCTTATCACCATCGTGGATAGAAACAAGTGCATGATCGACGGTCGCACCGAAGACGTGATGGGCTTGGAGCCCTTTGCGGATAAGTGGCGCGCCTTCGGCTTCGACGTGGTGGAAGTGGACGGTCACAACATCGACAAGATCGTTACAGCGCTTGAAAACGCCAAGGCAAACACTTCGGACAAGCCCGTCGTGATCATCCTCGATACCTACAAGGGCGAGGGCGTCGGCTTTATGAAGGACAATTACAAGTGGCATTACGGCACTCTTGACGAGGCGCAGCTCCAAGAAGCGTTCCGCGACCTCGACGCCTATGAAAAAGTTCGCGTTGCCAGAGCGGAAAAGGAGGGTAAATAAATGAAAGACTTCGCTATTATCGGTCAGGAAGCAAGAAGCACGACGGAAGCCTTTGGTAAGGCACTTTTGGAACTTGCGGATCAGCATCCCGAAGTTTGCGCTCTTTCCGCCGACCTCGCAGGGTCCGTCAAAGTTACCATCATGCAAAAGAAATACCCCGAAAGAGTGTTTGACGTGGGTATTGCGGAACAAAATATGATGAGCATGGCGGCAGGTCTTGCCCTCGGCGGGCTCGTCCCCTATGCGGCAACCTTCTCGGTCTTCGCTTCTTTGCGTGACCTTGATCAGATCCACACCGACATTTGCTATCAAAACGCCAACGTGAAAATGCTCGGCTCACACGGCGGCACTTCCTTCTCTCAGGCGGGAAGCACCCACCACGCGCTTGAGGATATCGCGGCGCTCCGTGGTATGGCAAACCTTACCATCATCTGCCCGGCAGACTACGTCGAAACGCAACTTGCCACCAAGGCGGTTTACGAAAAGTTCGGCCCGATGTATATCCGTATCAACCGCGGCACCGACTACGACGTTTACAACACCTATGATTACGGCTTCGAGATCGGCAAGGCGGTACGCATGGCGGAAGGCAAGGACTTCACCGTCATTGCTTGCGGCAGCATGGTTTATCAAGCGCTTGTCGCTGCGGAGTCGTTGAAGCAAAAGGGCATCAGCCTTCGCGTCGTCAATATGCACACCATCAAACCCATCGACAAAGCGGAGATCCTTTCCGCAATGAAAGAAACGGGCGGCATCATCACGGCGGAGGATCACAACGTGATCGGCGCTTTGGGCAGCGCGGTTGCGGAAGTGATTGCGGAAAACGGCGGCGTCAAGAAGTTTAAGCGCCTCGGCGTCCCCGACGAATTCTCGATCATCGGCGCGAGGAAGGACATCTTGGCGCATTACGAGATCGATGCGGCGGGCATTGAAAAGAACGTGCTTGAATTGCTCGGCAAGTAAGAAAAACCACATACGAGGCGTGAGGTTTCACGCCTCTTTTTTTATGTTTTTTTGTTAGTATATTGTAAACGTGCGCGCGCTTGTCCATACTTCAACCATGAGTGCGGCAAGCGGGATCATAGAGTGCTTTTTGCGTCTTTCCGGCGCGTCGAAGCCTGTTTCTCAAAAGACCTTTTACAAAATGATGCGAAGGAGCGCGGTCAAAAACAAGCGGAGCGAAAAAAGAGCGCCGCGATTTCTCGGCGTGCGTGTGGAAAAAGAGGTCTACTGCGGCATGCCGTATTTCGTCTTCGTCCCGCGTGAGGTCGATACCGCAAAATGCGTGATGTATCTTCACGGCAGCGGGTACGTAAACGCGTATAGGCGCGCGCAAGTGAAGTTTGCCGCTCGCATCGCAAAAAACACCCATGCTAAAGTGTACTTTCCGCTTTATGCGAAGTTGCCTTTTTCCTCGGCGGTCCCGTGCTTTGCCTTGTTGAACAACTATTACGCCTTTTTGAAAAAGAAAGGGGAGGTTTGTTTGGTGGGGGATAGCAGCGGCGCGGCGCTTGCCCTTTCGCTGGCGGCGGAGCATCCTTCCGCCAAAAAGGTGGTCGCGATCTCGCCTTGGCTCAGACTTTCGATCGGTGAAGAAGGGCGCAAGGTCAAAAGCGACAAAATGCTCTCCCTTTCCAAGTTGGATTATGCGGCGGCGCTGTGGCGGGAAGGAACTTCCGAAACCGACGTTCGCGTCAGCCCGATTTACGGAGAATACGCGGGCAAAAACATTTTGCTCTTCGCGGGGGAGAAGGAAGTGTTTCGTCCCGACGCGCAAACGTTTTTTCGTGAAAAGTCAAAAAGCGGCGCGACGGTAACTTACGTGGAAGGGCAGGCGCAACAGCATTGTTTTCCGCTGATGGCAACGCCGGAAGGGGCGCAGGCACAGAAAGAAGTTTTTAACAAAATACGAGCGTATTTGTACGGAGCGGCAAAATGAAAGGGTGGATCTTTGTTACGGCGCTTTTTGTGACTGCCGTTTTTCTGACGGGAATATTTTTTGCAAGCAGGGCGGAAGACGTCGCCGCACCTCTTTTTGCGGAAGTTTCTGATGACGTTCCCAAAAACACCGTCACTTATTGCTTTGACGAGGAGATCGACGAAGAAGACGCGATGCGCTCCTTGGGCTTTGTTGAAAAAGAGCAGGTGACGTCCTTTGCGGAGCCGTTTTCCGAATGTCGCTTGGACGAGCCCCTTTCCTCGGAAGAAATGGGGCGTTTGCTTTATTTGATCGTCGCATTTTTCGAGGCGCCCGTTCCCGTACGAGGACGGTTGGAAAAAGTCGGTTTTGCGTCCGAACTCGATCGTTTGGTCGTGTGCGCCGAAGTAAGCGTCATTTTGGATCAAGTGAAAAAGACTGCACACGCCGGCTTTTTGCCGGACAGCGCGCGCTTCATTTTGCGCATTCCTTTTTGCTTCAAAAACACGGAAATATCCGTAGATTTTGAAAAAGTAACGTTGCGTTGTCAAACGTGGGATCTTCCCGACTGTTTGGTGCGTTACGGATGCGACGCGGTGTTTGGCTCCAAGGATTACGAAAAAGTTTTGGGAGAGGCGGTCGGCAACGTGCTCGCTAACGCGTGTTTTTACGGATAAAGTATTGCACGCGCGCGCGAAATGTGTTACAATTATAATACGTATTTATACGAACGAGGTACACGATGCGCGCAAAGACCGGATACAAATACATACTCGCTTTTTCGCTGGTTTTCTTATTGGCGATTTTCTTCTTCTCTTTCGTTTTGTCGGCAGGGGTGGCGGCGGCAAGTCCTTCCGTTAACTACATCGCGGCGGAAGTTACTACCGCATCGGGGGAGTTTTTGCCTGCCGGGTTCGTATATGACAATACCGCGGTAGACCTGAGCTTTGCGCTTTACGTGAGCGACGACAGGACGTCTTGGGTCAAGGACGACACCTTCCTTTCCAAGTTTGAATTGAAGTACTACGACGCCGTCG
This sequence comes from Clostridia bacterium, assembly GCA_017615495.1. GTDB lineage: Bacteria > Bacillota > Clostridia > Christensenellales > CAG-1252 > CAG-1252. The sequence continues at coordinate 1,991 of JAGAAA010000061.1, read as the reverse complement.
GCGCCGCGCTTTCTTCCGCGCCTTCCGCGGTGGGGTCTTACCGCGTGGACGTAATTGCCAAGGATAGCTCTCTTTCCGAATATTCCGGCGATGACCTCCGTTCCATCGTAAAGGATACCGTGGTCGGCACGGCGTCTTTTTCCATTTACGATCAAAATCTGTTTTTGCAAAACGACCTGCTTGACGCGGCGGCGTCAAACGGCTCCGCCATCAGCGGGGTGGGCAACCTTTTGTTGCCGGACGACGGTTCCTTCGATTACTATTCCTCGGTCCTAGCCGCCACTTCTCTCCGTTTAGGGGGCAGCGCGGTCGGGACGGATAAGTACACCGTCGAAGTCCAGTACAAAAACGCCGGCGCGTTTTCCACCGTTACGGAGATCAAAAAGGTAGGCGTATATCGCTTGAAGGTCAAAATCGATTCTTCCGTCGATCTTTCTTATACCGTGGCGTCTTCCGCTTTGGATACGGACGGGGGCGATTACTTGTTCTACCGTGAGTTTTCCGTCACTTGCGAAACCTTGTCCTTCACGTTGAAGTACGCCGAAGCTTATGAAGAGCAATCGCCCGAGGCGGTGCTCAGCGACGCTTCCGCTGCGAAGCTTACCGCGCTTGCGGGCACCGATTATTCGACCACACTTTTGTACCGTTCCGCAGGGGACGACGTGGAAAGGGCGGTCGCTTCCGACCCCGTTAATCACGACCTTTACAATCCCACCGAAGTTGGCGATTACGTTTACCGCATCGTCTTCACGGACGCCATCGATACCTACGGCGTTTCGGCGGGTGATTACGTGGATATCCCCTTTGAAGTTCTTCCCACGCCTTACGTCGTTCGTTACTATTTGGTCAACGATCAGGACGAGATCTTGGACGAGGTCACTTACCGCATCAAGTCCCAAGGCGACGTGGACATCAACGTTGAACCCGTCTTTTACGATCTGAACGGCGACGAGATCGCTGCCGTGCATACCGACGTCGGCGCGTCCAAGTACAGCGTTTCGTATCAGTATCACAACGGTGCTTCCTGGCTTGGCGGCGCCACGATGCGTGTGGCGGGTAGGTACAAAGTTGTGGTCACCTTCAACGAGGCGGTCTCGGTGGGGGGCTATCCCATTCCTATGAGTATTGAAAAGGAATTCCAGTTAGTTACCGGCTCTTTGGACGTTGATGCCACCAGACCGAGTTACTATCTGCCCACGACGGCATCTACGATCCCCGCGTTCTCCTTTACGTCCGTGTCGGGTGACGAAGCGGCAAACGTCGGACCGTATACCGTTACGTATTATAAAGCGGACGGCACTTTGCTTGGCACGACGGCGCCTTCTGCCGTTGGCGAGTACGTTTACGAACTCCATATTCAAAACGCCATCGATAGGCTTGGCGTGCCCGCGGGGGCAACTTATCGCGGCTCCTATTCCATCGTTTATCGTCCCGTTGACGTTGTCGTCGGGACGGGCGTTGAATTCCGCGACGCTCTTACGGACGCCGTCCTTCTCGATCAGCCGGAAGGCGCAGACCCCGATTTTACCATCGTTTACTATTTGAAATCGGGCAACCTTTACAAGCGTTTGCTCTCCGCGCCGACGGAGGAAGGCAGTTACCTGATGCAGGTGGTTGCCGCAAAAGCGCTTCCTTTGTATAACGTGGCGATCGGTGATTCTTTCTCTTCCGAGTTTTCCATCACGGCTACTTCCGCGATGATAGGCATCAATACTTCTTCATTGGATCTTACCTATGATGGCGGCGTCAAGGTGCCCGGCGTTTCTTTCTCGCGCGATGCGGCGACCCTTTCGCTTGCCCAACTTGCGGATTATCAAACGGCATATTACCGTTTTGACGGGGCGGATTACGTTGCTTGCGACGCGCCCGTTCTTGCCGGTACGTACCGTTTTGTCGTCACCTATTTAAAAACCGATTCGACAAGAGGTTTGACTTGCGGCGCATATTCTCGCGTCACCCTCGTCGTCGTGCCCGCGCAGTACAACGTAACT